>NZ_JAKRGA010000004.1:0-300000 GCF_022347785.1 Psychrobium sp. MM17-31 | reverse complement strand
GGCAGCCAGCTCACGAACCTTCGAGTTATCTTCAAAAGCCTTCAAGGTGACCACTTCCCCATAGAAGGTTTCTATTGCGCCATAGGACTGGAACATTGGTTTTATGATTTTTACGTGCTCTGGGTATTGGTCGCAAATCTCTGGTAATAAATCCAACATGCTTTTTCCTTATTCAGTTAACTCAACCATCTTAAAACAACGAAATTTACAAGGCATATCACGAGCCTAAATACTCATTATTTTTTATTTGAAAAAGCAGTTAACAATCTGATTTAGATCAACTAAATTTTGCCCAATCGGCGTAATTTGAAGTTATAGAAATTAATCAGGAAGGACGTCAAAATGACTATTGAAAACCATCACTTACACAACGAATTCCCAGAGTTTCACGACCAGATCCGCGAGCTAAAAATGAATAATCGTCACTTTAGTAAATTGTTCGATGAATACCATCATTTAGATCGCGATGTGCGCCGCATTGAAGACGCTGTAGAGGTTTCATCTGACGAGCATTTGGAAAACTTAAAGCTACGTCGCCTGCACTTAAAAGACGAGCTTTTCACCATGCTTAGAAAGGCGTAATAGCCTACAAATTATCGTGAAGGCACCCGCCTGTGCCTTCACGACCCTAACACCTTTATTCGCATTACTGCTTAGGTTTCCATCCTGGGCCAAAAAACATATAACCAAACATTTGAAATAGTGATGTCGCTTTGCGGCAATCTCTTAAGATTCTGCCCCATTCAAACAAAGCAATTTTAATTGGGTTTTTACTCTCACACGGAATAGTTAAACCATACTTTACCGCCTCCTCTTCTTTGGCAAAAGTGCCAAACATTCGGTCAAATATAATTAACACACCACCGTAATTTTTATTGATGTATTGACGATTAGAAGCGTGGTGCACTCGATGATGCGATGGCGTATTTAGCACCCACTCTAACGGACCAAGCGTTTTAATTAATTCAGTATGCAAGAACACTTGATAAAACAAACTCGCCGCCAATGTAAATGCAATCATCAGCGGGTGAAAGCCAATTAAAGCGAGTGGTGCGAAAACCAAAATACTGCCAGAAATCAGCCCCGTTGCGCCTAAGCGCGCCGACACCGATAGATTCATTGTCGCTGCCGAATGATGAACGCTATGCGTTGCCCACATCCAGCGAACCTCATGCGCCCAGCGATGATGCCAATAATAAGCAAATTCAAATAACACGAAAAATACAACGGCGATACCCAAGCTATTAATTTCTATTGTGGCTAATCGAAACTGATAAACCCAAAACAAAACCGCTGCCGCTACGCCGTACGTCAACAAATCAATCACGCGCTTTAAAATGCCAACGCCAAAATTGCTCACGCTATCGGTCCATGGATAAGATTTTCTTTGTACTAATGTAATCCACGCTGCTTCCAGTAAAGTACACACTAGTAGCAACAGTAAGAATAAAAAATTTGAATAGTCCATAGGCCCCCACGCTCTTGTTTAATCGCCAAATTGCGAATAGGGGCATTATAAAAACTGGACTGTAAACAAGATCATTATCAATGATAAGAAATGTAAAGTTCAGTGGTATTCACAAACTAAATCTCTAATGCGGCACCTTTGTGTGGCAAAGAAATCACCACCATTAAACCATGGGGCGTGTGATTAACAGCAGATATATTTCCACCATGCAACTCGACGGCTCTTCGAGCAATAGACAAACCAACACCACTGCCTCGATTTGAGCTAGTCACTTGATAAAATGGGGTAAACAAATGCTCTAAACTCTCAATCGGAACACCAGGACCTTTATCGACAATAGATATCTCTATCGTATTGCGGCTATGAGTGATCGAGAGTGATATTCTTTGATCCGCTGGAGAAAATTTCAGCGCATTGCGAACAATATTCTCAATCGCACTACCGATAAGTTTAGGATCCACATCGAGTAGTAATCTCTCGGGGCCTGATACATCAATTCTTTCTATCTCACAGGCAGCTTCAATTTCTGCGCCCTCACAAATAACATCGATAAGTTCTCGCAAATCGGTGCGTTGCACATTGAGTTTTTGCGTTGTATCTATACGTGAAAAAGACAGAATGTCGCCAATTAATGCATCTAATTTTTCAAGCTCTTGCTCTATTCTAACTAAATCTACCGCGTGCTTATCCGACTGTTGACTTGCAATAGAGATCATTGCTTGTAAGCGAGCAAGGGGCGATCTCAATTCATGAGAGACATCGCGCATTAACCGCTGCTGTGATGATATCAATAGCTCAATTTTTTCGGTCATCGCATCAAAATCTTGCGCCAAAAGCGCTATGTCGTCACGCCGGTTCTCTACAGTATTAGCAATTCTAATATCGAGATTTCCCTCAGCCACTTGTACACTAGCTTGGCGCAATACACGCAACGGCGCCACAATATAACGGGCCAATCGCCAAGTCACCAATGCACTAACCAGTATCATGACACTCCACAACACGATGCGAATTTTAGGTTGAAAAATCATTCTCACCAGCGGATATGGCGCCTTGTGACCAATAACTGTGAATCCTTGTGATGTTCGAGAAATACCAACCATTCTAAAATCGTCTAATGCAGAACTAGCAACTTGGTTATTATTTAAATGAGACAAAATAAACCTCGGTAACTCACGCTGCAACACATCTTGTCCAGAAGGCAATAACACATAAATCTGCATCATTTGCTCCATGTCGAGCACATGCCTAGCCAACAGCCTATCTACCGTTATCTGCACCGGTAAATCAGACATGCTTTCAATATCATTAACGACTTTTTCAACAAGCGCTGACTCAAAGTCTGTGGGCGGTGCAAACCATCCTGTGTGCTGGAATAACTTACCAGTAAGTACCGTTGTGACGGCAGTAATAGGCAAAATAATCCAAATAGAAAAGAAAATGCGTAAAAAGAATTGTTTCATTAGTCACTCACATAGAGATAACCACGGCCACGCACGGTTTTAATACGTTGTTGTCCTGAGGCCAAAGGACCTAGTTTCTTGCGCAGATTGCCAACGTGCACATCAACACTGCGATCAAAGAAAGTTATCGGCCGATCTAAGGCGTGTTGCGCAATATCATTTTTTTCAACCACCTGCCCTGCTTGCTGAATCAAGATTTCCAATACCAAAAACTCAGCACCTGTTAAGCCAATTAACTCATCATTAATAGTGACGGTTTGCGAGCTAGACATGAGACATAAATCGCCAACACACAAACCACTACTTTTAGTTGATTCACTTGAGGTATTACTGATTGAAGAGCGCCGATGAAGTGCTTTTATTCGCGCGCTAAGCTCTCTTAAATTACAAGGTTTAGGCAAATAGTCATCGGCGCCAATCTCCAAGCCAATCACGCGATCGATGTGATCTCCTCGTGCGGTAAGCATTAAAACAGGAGTCAGTTTTTGGAGACGAATTTGTTTAAGGGCATCAAAGCCATTGAGCTTTGGCATACCGACATCCAAGATAATAACGTCGAAATCTTGGGTGGTTGCTAGTTCTACACCAAGTAAACTATCGAAGCAGAAATTAACATCAAATCCACCGTCATTGATTAGATATTCTTTGACGAGTTTTCCTAGCTCAATATCGTCGTCCACCATCAGGATCTTGATGTTATCGGCAGTCATCGTTCTATCTCCCTCAAACTATCGGTTTAAGATTCGGCTGCGCATTTCTTTCTTGCGCTCTTCTTGCAATGACTGAAACGTTTCCATTTGCTGTGCCGTTAAATGCTTAGCTAACGCTTTACTTGTAACTTCACGCTCAGCAGTCATGTCTTTTGCTAACTTACGCAACTGACTAAAACCAAGCTTAGCACGATTGTCTTTATTGGCTTCATCGAGATTGATATCGTATTTGGCTAGCACCTTTTTAGTGCGGTCGGCGCTCTCAATGAGTATCGGAGTAATAATATCGACCTGCTGCGGTGTTAATTGTAAACGCTCTTTTACCTTTTCAAATCGCTGCTGGAAATCGGCATTCTCACCAGCGTACACATGTGTCCAACAAGCGAAAAATAACGCTACTAATACAATGAATTTTTTCATATTAAATTTTCTCTCTAAATAATTTCAAAGAGAATTGTATCTCGCCTAAATTTCCGCCGTAGTAAAGAAATGTAAAGCTAAGCTGATTAGACAGGCTGATGTGCTTGTTTTTCTGCAGCCTTCTCATACTCTTTATCTAACAACTCTTGCAACTCGCCAATACGGCGCTCTTTTTCTTCAGACGATAATGTTTCATCTTTTGCTACCTCTTCCATCATAGCTTCGATCTCTTTGATCTTTTCCTTATCTACACCTAACCGCCCTTCAATAATCGAAGCCATGGCGTCTTTAAAAAGTGTTTCTTGAGAAGTTGGCTTATCACTACTCTGCGATACTTTTGAAATTCCTCGGGCTTGAGGGGCTAATTGGTCATAGGTGTTTGCTTCAACGCTATTATGTTTATGTCCACCCTGTACTTGTTGAGATAAGGTGACTTTATCATCAGCTACACGCAACTGCGGCTCGGCAACTTGCGGTTGTGATGATAACTGCTCAGTTGCTCTAAGCTGCTCTTGCTGTGCAACCTGATATTGGCGATTGAGATTTAAAATGGAGAAATTCATTGTTATCCCTAACTAAAACACTAATTAGCTTGCACATAGCAATGGTTAAGCCAATATATTTTAATACTTACCTTTCAACACCTTAGCTTAAATAGATAAAAATTAGAGGCTAAAACTAGCCACAATAGAGGTAACAATTATTGCCAGCGGCAACCTAGAAATGTACTAATTTACAACTTGTTACCTTTAATGTTGTAGCTTGCTCAATTGTTTGCGTAGAATGGCTATCGCCGCAAATATTTTGCCCATAATAATTGATAAAAAATCAAGGAATATCCCGTGAAATTAACTACTCTTTCGCTGGCACTTATGCTCAGCATTGGCGCTTCTTCGCCAGCTTTGGCGGCTGATGCCAAAAAATCTAAGTCTGATAAGAAAGACACCTCGCTAGCCTCAATGATCAAAGAAAAAGAAGAAACGAAAGGCTTATTCAATTTCTACCAAGATAAGAAGTCAGGTGAAATGTTGATGGTGTTAAACGACGATCAACTAGACACACCAATTCTTCACTTTGCCCACACTGTTGACGGTTTACTCGATGCAGGACATTTTCGCGGTGGCTATCGCGGCGTTAAGATTATTGAATTTCGTCGCTACTTCAACCGCATCGATATTATCACCAAAACACCGCGTTTCTTATTTGATGAAAACAATCCAATTAGCCGCGCGAAAGATGCCAATATTAGTGAAGCAGTTTTAGCTTCATTGCCGATTAAAAAAGAAGAAGATGGCAAAATCCTTCTTAACGTTAACAAGCTATTTTTAGGTGAGTCACTACACCGCGTTTCACCATGGCCAAGCTCTGGTAAAGCGGCAGCCAAACGCTTTAGCGTTGGTAAACTAGACAGCAAAAAATCACGTTTCTTAGACAAACGTGCTTTCGACGACAACGTTGATTTAGTTATTGATTACGTATTTAGTAATCCAAACCCACGCGTAGGTGGTTCTCGCGCCGTTTCTGATCCACGTTCAACGTCGGTTAAAGTTCAGCACTCTTTCGTTAAATTGCCAGAGAGCGACTTCAAACCGCGTTACGACGATGCGCGCGTTGGTTACTTCACGCATCAATACGATGAAATGACATCAACCAAGTGGGCACCTTATAAAGATGTTATCAAGCGTTGGAATCTTGTGAAAAAAGATCCAAGTGCTGAATTGTCAGAGCCAGTAGAGCCAATAGTTTGGTGGATTGAAAATACCACCCCATTAGAATGGCGCGACACTATTAAAGAGGCAGTTCTTAGCTGGAACAGCTCGTTTGAAAAAGCAGGCTTTAAAAACGCTATCGTTGTAAAAATTCAGCCAGATGACGCCGAATGGAGCGCAGGTGATATCAACTACAACGTATTGCGTTGGACTTCATCGCCAAATCCTCCGTTTGGTGGCTACGGCCCATCGCTTGCCAATCCATTAACAGGTGAAATGCTCGGTGCAGACATCATGCTTGAGTATGTATTCATGAAAAATCGCTGGATCTACGACAGCTTATACAGCCAAGGCGCTGCGAGCTTAAGTGTTGCAGGTCACGATGTTGAAAAAGAAGGCCTGCACTGTAGCTCAGGTCACTTATTACAGCAAAGCATGATTATGGCTAACACCATCACTGATACTAATTCAGTTGAAGGTAAACAGTTGCTTGACGAAGGTTTACGTTGGTTAATTCTTCACGAAGTTGGTCATACACTAGGCTTAAACCACAACATGAAAGCATCTATCTTGTGGAATGAAAAAGATATTCACGACATCAATAAAACCCAAGGTATCCTAGCTGGCTCAGTAATGGATTACACTGCGGTAAACGTTGCGCCTAAAGGTATGAGTCAAGGTAACTTCTTCCAAACTAAACCAGGTCCATATGACGATTGGGCAATTGAGTTTGGTTACACCACAGCATTAGAAGACGAAGCAGCAGAAGCTAAGCGTTTAGCGGCTATTTTAAATCGTTCAAGCGAACACGGTCATGCCTTTGGTAACGACGCCGACGACATGCGCCGCCCTGGTAGCCATATTGATCCACGTGTGATGATTGGTGATATGTCTTCAGATCCAGTGGCATATGCCAGTCAGCGTATGGAGCTGATCGACGGCATGTTTAGCAACCTTAAAAACAAAACGCTTAAAGAAGGCGCGTCTTACCAACCGCTACTGATTTCTGCCAATTCACTATTTGGTCAATACCGCACCCAAGCTGGTATCGTGTCTCGCCAAATCGGTGGTGTCTATGTCGAGCGTGATTTCCACAGCAAAGACAACAAACACACGCCTTACACGCCAGTGCCAAAGGCAACCCAAAAAGCGGCGATGAACACGCTTGCTAAGCAGGTATTTAACAGCGACGTGCTTGAGTCGATGGCGCCGCTGTATAACTACATGCAATTGCAGCGTCGTGGCTTTAACCACGGTGGTCGCAACGAAGATCCACGTGCACACGATATGATCATCGGCATGCAGCGCAATGTATTAGCGCACTTAATGCATCCAAATGTATTAAAACGCATCTCTGATACATCGTTATACGGCAACGAATATTCGCTAACCGAAGTAATGACGGATTTAACCGCTGCGATCTTTAACAGCGGTAAGCTAACTACTGTCAGCCAAAACATTCAAACTGACTATGTTAAACGCCTAATTGCCATCGTTGGTGTAAGTAAGCCATCTCGTTATGACAACCTTGCACGCGCTGCAGCGCTAGGTCAGTTAAATGCAATTTACGACAATGCATCTGGTTTTGGCTTCGGTCAGGACGCGGTAACTAAAGATCACAATGCCTATATCGCTCTACTTATCAAAAACGCTATACACAGCTAATTGATCACCTGCGATATTCAAGGCCGCTAAATGAAAATTTAGCGGCCTTTTTAATACCCGTAGTCGTTGGTAACGCAGTAGATAGTATTTTAGGCTGCTGCAAAACAAACATCATTATTGATTATGGGTACAGTTTTGCATATTCAGGCCGATAGTAATTCTATGCAACTAGAGTTCATCATCATGAAAATCAATCCACCAAATATTGCCATCAACGCGCAAACACATGTCCAGCCACCAGCATCAACAACAGGTTATTGGACTGTAAATAATGACAATGAATCGACATCGACAGTGCACATTTCTCAACAAGGCCGAGAGCTGTCACAACAAGCGAGTAAAACTAATGACTTTGGCTATGCTCTTAAGCAACCAAAAGATTTAGTCAATGAATCAGAAGCCACTGAAGAAGGCGCCGAGAAAGGTGATTTACTCGATGAAAAGATCAAACAAGTTCGCGAACAAATTCGCGAGTTGCAACAAGAAATTCTCAAGCTAAAAAATCAAAATACCGAAGCGGCAAAAGAGCAAATTAAAGCACTCACCAATCAGATGATGGCGCTAAGTGCGCAGTTAATTGCCCTAAACGAAGAGAAATTAAAAAAAATGAAGAATGAAGCCTAACAGGGATTCACCAAGATAACCGTTAAGCGATATAATCAGCGCACTTAATCAAGGTAGATAACCCCATGAAACTTATTCACACGCTTCTCGTCAGCACAGCGGTATTGTTTAACGTCATCAGCTACGCTCAAGACGCAACCAAAGAAACGCCATCAACTGCTGTTTTGGTTTGCATGAGCAATCAATTAAAAAATGCTAGCAGTGAAACCACCATTGCTGAGTTGCGTAAGCAATGTGAAAAAGAATCACTAAGCGCCTTGGCACAGCGCGGCCATTATGAGCAGCAAGTCAATGATAATCCATTTGCTATCTTGCCTCATAAGCCTAACTATTTACTGCCTTTTACCTACTCTAATGTCGATACCGATATTTACGATCACATTCTCGATGGTGATGAATACGATCCCGTTGAAGCTAAGTTTCAAATATCCATTAAATACATCGCTTATCAAGATTTCATCTTTGACAATATCGATATGCAGTTTGCCTTCACCGCAACCAGCTGGTGGCAAACCTATAACTCAGAGCTGTCAGCGCCATTTCGCGAAACAAACTATGAGCCAGAAGTCATATTCACCTACGAAGAGCCTTGGGAGTTATTCGGCGTACCAATCGATATGACTTATGTGTCATTCAATCATCAATCAAACGGTAAAGGCGGCGAATTTTCGCGTAGCTGGAACCGCATAATTGGTGGCCTAGTGATGAGTCATGGCCCGGTTATTTATGGTGTTAGAGCCTGGTGGCGTATTCCAGAAGATCCCAAAGAAACACCTGATGGTTTAGGCGATGACAACCCTGACATTGAAGACTATCTCGGCAAAGGCGAATTTGGCGCGATTTGGCAAATTAACGAGCACCATAACTTAAGCGTGATGCTGCGCAACAATCTCAAAAAAGACAACAAAGGGGCTATCACTTTAGGCTGGTCTTTCCCTATCAATAAACGATTGCAAGGATACGTCGAGTATTTCAACGGCTATGGAGAAAGCCTGATTTATTACAACGAGCGTACCCAGCAAATCGGTATTGGCATTAAGTTAACCGACTGGCTATAAGCTAGTCGGCACTAATTTGAAAACGCCTTGTCCATCTAGCGCCACGTAAACATAACCATCTGGCGCTTGAGTGACATTGCGCACTCGCACTAGATCATCCACCGCAATGTCTTGCTTAGTCACCTTATCGCCATTTAGCGTTAACATCACAAGTTGACCGAACTTTAATGAACCAACCAACAACTTTCCTTGCCATTGTGGATACTTATTACCGGTAACAAAGGTCATACCCGATGGCGCTATCGAAGGATCCCAATACCACAGTGGCTGTAACATGCCTTCTTTTTCCGTTAAGTCAGTAAAACGTGTGCCACTGTAGTTGATGCCATAGCTGATAACAGGCCAACCGTAGTTCTCACCACTTTTGATAATGTTGACTTCATCACCACCGCGAGGACCGTGCTCGTGAGTCCAAATAGCACCACTACTTGGGTGTTTTATCATTCCTTGTGGATTGCGGTGACCATATGAATATGTCGCTTGTTTCACGCCTTGTTGATTAACAAAAGGATTATCCTTTGGAATACGGCCATCGTCGTGCAAGCGATAAACCTTACCGCCATCACGGCTTAAGTTTTGTGGATTAAGATCGCGCTGACCGCGATCGCCAATGGAAAAATACAAGTAGCCCTGATTATCAAATGCCAAGCGACTTCCAAAATGCGCGCCGCTGTTACTATAAGCTTGAGCCACGTAGATATCTTGCTGCTCGACTAACTGATTGCCCTTGAGTTTAGCGCGCATAATGGCCGTACTTTTGTGGCCTTTGGTATCACGCTTGGCATAAGAGAAATAAAGCCAACCATTGTCGGCATAATTTGGATGCAAAATGATATCGAGCAATCCACCTTGCCCACCTGTCGCTATCTTTGGTAGGCCCTCGATAATCTGAACTTCACCAGAGGTTTTATTGACGCGTTTTAATAAACCCTTTCTCAAAGTCATCAACATATCGCCATTAGGCAGCCAAGTCATTCCCCACACAATACCCGACTCTTTTACAACTAGCTGTTTATCAACTTTCTGCTGAGCATTAAGCTGAAGCGTCATTCCAAGCGTTATCAGCGCGACTGCGATTTTGATCCACTGCGATTTCATAATTCTATCCGTTGTTATCTTTCACTCGATTGTACTGATAAAAAGCCAAAGACCAAACAAAAAGGCCAAACACTATGTTTGGCCTCTTAATTATTTAATTCAGTATCAATTCTACTGACGGATACCTTCAATATGAAGATCTAAATCAACATGTGTTGACTGTGGCCCCAATTGAATTGGAATACCGTAATCCGCCATTTTAATGCGGGTTGTGCCACTAAAACCAACGCGGTAACCACCCCAAGGATCTTTACCTTCACCGATTTTTTCAGCGTCGATAATAATCGGCTTGGTCACGCCACGTAGGGTTAAGTTGCCTTTAACTTCTAGCTTGCCATTACCAAGATCTTTAACCGACGTGCTTTCAAATTTAGCCGCTGCGTATTTTGACACATCCAATACATCATCATTGCGCAAATGCTTATCACGCTCGGCGTGGTTTGAGTTAATACTTGTTGCATCGATATTAACCACAATCTTAGTCGCTTCTGGATTTTTCGCGTCGTAGTTAAATTTTCCGTCGAACTTATCGAAACGGCCAGTTAACCAACTGTAGCCTAAATGCTTAATCTTGAAGTTGATAGAAGCATGAGCGCCTTTGTAATCGACAATATAGTCAGCCGCATTTGCGATTGGACTTAGTAATGCGCCAGCTAACGCAGAAGCTAAAAGTAATTTCTTCATAGTCTTTCTCTCTTATTTCATTCCTAACATTCGTTTGAGGGTATTATCTTTGTCGATAACATGATGTTTTAATGCCGCCAGCGCATGCAAAACAGCTATAGCAACCACAGCATAGGCAGCATATTCGTGGGCAGTTCCCGCTAAATCTTCTTGATTGGTAAACAGCTCACCAAAACCTGGCACCGTCACCAAGCCAAAAATATCAATACCACGGCCATCGGCGGTTGAAATTAGATAACCAGTGATCATGATAAAAAACAGCAACAAATAAAGCGCTAAATGCACTGCATGACCAGCCTTGCGCTCTATTGCCGTATGCGTTTCTAAAGCCTGTGGCTGAGGCTGCATAACGCGAGACACCACGCGAACTATCATTAGCAGCAACAAGATCATACCAATGCTGCGATGAAGATCGGGGCCGGTTTTATACCAAGGATCGTAGTAACCTAGTCCCACCATCCAATAGCCAAGCCCAAACAATCCAAAGACCGCGATTGCTACCAGCCAATGCATGCCAATAGCAAAGTATCCGTAACTGTGTTGAGTATTTTTCATCATAAATAGATACCGCTTGTTCGAATTGGTTCATAATAAAATAAGAATTATTCTTAATAAATAGCTTATTTGACAAGTTATTGTTTCCATATAACTCGTAATAGAATGGAAATAAGTTATATTCCACCGTAATAAAGCAAAAAAAATCCGCTAAGCCAAAACTCAGCGGATTTTTAAATTTTCTAACTCGGCGTTAATTCCACCGACTCAATTGTTAGTGAATATGACCGTGCTCGTCAGCTTGTACTTCACCAACTGGTGCATCATCTGCTGATGGTGGAGTCATCTTATCAACAGAAATAAGCTCAACTTCAAACAGTAGGATTGAGTTAGCAGGAATGCCGCCGTTTGCGCGTGGGCCGTAAGCCATTCCAGAAGGAATAGCAAATTTGTATACCGCACCTGGGCTCATTAATTGCAGACCCTCAGTCCAACCAGGGATTACACCGCCTAATGGGAATGACGTTGGCTCACCGCGATCGTGTGAACTATCGAATTTAGTGCCATCAGTTAGCGTACCTGTGTAGTGTACAGTTACCGAATCAGCGGCTGTTGGTTTTTCACCTTCGCCTTGGTTAACAACTTCGTAGTGCAAGCCAGACGCTGTTGATTTCACGCCTTCTTTTTTAGCGTACTCATCGAAGAAAACTTTCTCTTCTGCAACGATTTTAGCCGCTTGAACTTCTTTCATCTTCTTGTCGTAAGCCATTAGCGCCGCTTGAACTTGCTCGTCATTTAGCACTTCGTTGCCTTTAACAGTGTCGCTAAAACCTTTAATGATTAAATCTTTATCTGCTTCTACGCCCATTTCTGACGCTTGCTCAAGACTCTTGTTTACGTATTTCGCAAATGAAACACCAATCGCGTAAGCGCCTTTTTCGTCATCTGTTTTTAATTCAACAGCTGCTGGTGCAGCCTTAGCCACTGGCTCAGCTTTTTTCTCTTGGTTACAAGCTGCAACTGTTAGCAATGCTGCGGCTACCGCAGAAACTTTTAAAATCTTGTTCATGAAACTTCCTTTAACGGGGTCAATCACCACTTTGCAGCGGCATTTCGTATTATTTTAAGTGTTGGTGTTTATGCCATATTCTCAGTTGGTTATACAAGCTTTTTAATAAGATAGTTATTGATTAGCCTGCATTTGAACCATATTATCGGAATATGCGCCCTCGAATGTGTCATATAGATAAAAAAGTTAGGTAAAAGTTCATGCTCAAACGGATATTTTTGTTCTGCCTCATCGCCACGCTTACTGCGTGTAGCGATAGCGATAAACCCGAAAAAATTTGGGAGCATGCAACCGATGGCGCCCTCGCCGCTGCAATTTCACAAGACGCCAGCTTAGCGCTAGTATCATCGAGTTTTAACGATCTGATTTTATGGGACTTAAAAACCAACGCCCAGAAATACCGTTGGGCACAAGGTAAAGAAAACCTCGTGCTTTTTACCGCAATATCTGACAACAACAAATATGCTGTATCCGCTGAAAAGGATGCCTTTGTCGTATGGGATATCGAAACGGGCAAATCACTCACTTATTCCAAGGTTCGCGAATCCACTATTCGCGATATTGCCATTGCCAACAACGGCGATTTACTCATCGGTAAAGTGAACGGCGTGGTGGTTCACGTCAATATCTTTAGCGGCAGGCGCATCGAGTTTTTAGGTCACGGTGAAAAAATTAACAGCGTTGCTATCTCGCCAAATGGTCGCTATGCACTATCGGGCAGTAGTGATTACACTGCGCTGTTTTGGGATACTCAAACCGCGCAAGTTATTCACCGATTTGTCCATCCAACACGAGTCACTAAAGTGGCTTTAGACACCACAGGGAAATATGCCTTTAGTGCAGGCAGCCAGCGTCAGTCGTCTATTTGGGACTTAAAAACAGGTAAAGAAGTTAGCCGCTTGCAATATCAGTCTCGCTCCCGTGTTTTTAGCGCAGTAAGGTTTTCTAATGATTCGAAACAACTCTTCACGGGCAGCCCCGGCCGTGTCCTTAATCGCTGGCAAACAAGCTCAGGCATCGAGTTAGAAGAGTGGAAAGTGACACCGCGCAAAGATTCGCGCCCAGTTAGCTCGGTTATTTATGCCATTGGCGAAACAAAATCGGGTACACTAGTCACCGAAAGCAGTTCTGGCTTTGCCGAGTTTTGGAAAATTGGTAGTAGCCGCTAATCCACAGGAAATATCATGAGTAACACCGAGCAACGCCTCGACGATTTGGAAATGAAGGTCGCCTTCCAAGAAGACACTATCGAGAGTTTGAGCAATGAAATTGCGTTATTAAACGAACTCATCGATCGTCAGCGCACCCAATTAGAATACCTTGCTAATAAACTCGGTGAAATCTCACAAGCGCCAATGGGCGCACAATTACCAGAGCCACCGCCGCCACACTATTAATTCACAGGGAACAACAATGTCTATTACAAGGATTAATCACTTTACCGCTGCCAATGATAAAGCTGACGAGCTAGCCGCTTTTCTAGCGTCATTAGTCCCTTATATTAGCGGTTGTGATGGTAATTTAGGTTGCGAAGTATTGCGTCAATCAGACAACGAGCACAAATTTGCCGTCATCGAGAAATGGCGCAGTGTGGAAGATCATCAACGCTCGTTAGCTAATTTTCCCAGCGAAGAAATGCAAGCCGCCATGATCTTGTTTGGCGCGCCACCAAGCGGTGCAGGCTACATTGCATTAACTTAATATCAATAACACGGCGAGAGCGTTTTAAAGATTAACGCTATAAGGGGATAGATTTTGATGTATATGGAGCAAATTTTATTTTTCAAGGATGAAAAATTGAGCCAACAAGGATGTTTTCACGGCGTATTTGCGTAGGATGCATCGAAATCTAAATTATAATGCTCTTGCCGTGACATCAACAACGCCAACAAGGCGTTGTTTTGATTCACACCCAATTCAGAAACACAAAATTATAGTGTGCAAACCACCTTGCCACATAAACAGACGGAACAGTCATGACACGGAAATTAACGCTGCTCATTATCTTGCTTTTAACCTTTCAATTAACCGCTTGTGGCGACAAAAACGAAGCTAAAGACAAGACTACATCTAACGCCCAGCAAACCACAACACAGTCTCCAGCGACATCAAGTGCGCCAGCAAAAGTTAAAAAGGATTACAGCAAAATCAAAGAGTTCTCTGTGGTCAATAGTGGCTATCGCGAGTTCAATGGACTGCCAGCGGCTTGGGTGATGTTTAGTAAGCCAGTAAACCGTAGCCAAGATATTAATCAGGCGATCACCTTAAGTGATAATAGTGGTTATCTCCCTAAAGCATGGCAATTAGACGATGAAGGTATTAATGCGTATTACGTGAATATCAAGCCTGATTCCAAATATAACATCGTGGTCGATCGCTCACTAAAAAGCACTGATAATACAGCGGTTTCAGAATTTCATAAGAAAACATTCACTAGCCCACACCTGACGCCAACAGCCTCTTTCACCCAGCGCGGTTCAGTATTAAATCCACAATTTAGCGACGGTTTGCCAGTAATGGTGATTAACCAACCGTGGGTGGAAGTTAATTTTTATCGTGTTAAAGGCGCCAATTATGCCGATCTCCTGTCTTACAACAGCACTAGCAGCATATATTCATGGTCAGTTGAGCGCCTCGCCAAAGACGGCGAATTGGTAAGCACCCAAAAATACGATACCAAGGCACAAAAAAATCAGCGAATTGAACGCGTTCTGGCAACCAATCACATTGATGCATTAAAAGAGCCCGGCCTTTATTTCGCCGTATTACGCACGCCAAATGATTACGAATCTTATCAAATCGCCCGCTTTACCATTAGCGAATTAACCCATGAAGTACGTGAATACAGTGATTATTTCTTGGTGACAGTTGCAGAGCAAAACACCGCCTTGCCTGCCGCAGGTGTTAAGGTGCAAGCCTTTGGCTCTCAATACCAAACCATGAGTAAGATCCAAACCACCGATGCGTTAGGGCAAACTAAAATCAAAAAGAACGAAAGCCTAGCTTTCATCACTTTGACTCGTGGCGATGATTTTAGCGTCATTAACACCCGTCGCCAGCAACCGCTTAATTTAAGTGATTTCGCCATTGCAGGCACTGAAAACAGCGCGTTAGAGCTTTTCGTATTCGGCGCCCGCGATCTTTATCGCCGCGGCGATTCGGTGACTTATTATGGGCTCCTTAAAGATCAAGACGGACGCGGCGTTAGCGCCATGCCAATTGAAGCTAAGCTGCAAGATCCCAACGGCAATATTCTAAAAACCCGCCTATTATCGCCAAAAGATGGCTTATATCAGTTTGATTTCGCCATCGCTCCCGATGCACTAACAGGCCACTATCAACTGAAATTCAATTTAGCGAGCCAGCAGTTTAATCATCAATTTAGCGTTGAAGACTTTATGCCGCAACGCCTTGAAATTAAGCTGCCAGCAGATGCCGCGCCATTAACTCGCGCTGGCAATGCCAAGCAACCATTAACCGGCTTATTCCTCTATGGCGCGCCGGCTAGCGAACATAAAGTTGATGGACTATTGCAACTAAAGACCACTGACCAAGCGGTTGCCAACTTACCAAATTTCTATTTCGGAGAGCATAAGCAACAAGGCACCCTCGCCAGCAATGAGCTTAACATTATTACTCTTGATCAAGCGGGTAAAGGCACGCTAATGCTTGAGGATACGTGGCACAAATATAATCAAGCGCTCACCCTCAATGGCTATGCCTATCTGTATGAGAATAGTGGCCGTAAAGTCAGCAAGGGATTCCAACGTTTATGGTGGCCGCACCGTGAAATGTTGGGCATAAAACCACATTTCGACGATCTAACCAGCGACAGCGAAACACAAGTGAATTTTGAACTGGTACGCAGTGATATCAGCGGCACATTAGCAAACGATGAAGTCTTTGTTAGCCTGTTCCGCCATCACAAGGAATACTACTGGGAGCACAGCCGTCAAGAAGGTTGGCAGCGTCACAAACGAGAAAGTGTCTACCCAGTATGGCAAGACAACCTAACGCTAACCGCAGATAAACCACTTGCTATCTCGGTGCCCGTTGAATGGGGAGAATATGAGTTAATCGTAAAATCCAATTCCGACAAGCAAATTGCCCGTCTATTTTTCAATGCCGGTGAGGATTGGTATTGGCGCTGGTCACAACAAAACAATGGCAGTGTCCGTCCCGATCAAATTGACTTAGCACTCAATCAAGCCTCGTATAGCGCTGGCGAAACAGCACTAGTTAACATCGACTCGCCATATGCGGGGCAAGCATGGTTGCGTTTAGAGGCTGATGATGTGTTGTGGCAACAACAAGTTAGTCTGCAAGAAGGACAAAACCAACTGCAAGTTCCTATTGAAGATTGGCAACGACACGATGTGTATTTAACAGCCTATCTTATAGCGCCAATGAGCAAAGATGCAGGCATTAAACGCGCATTGGGAATCACTCACGTACCGCTAAATCGCGCGAATAGAAAACTAAAACTCTCTATCAATGCGCCAGAGAAAATCAAACCAAACACCACTGCGCAAGTGACGGTAGCTGTCGATAATGCAGCGCAAGCAACCCATGTTGTGCTGGCGGCGGTAGATGTAGGTGTGTTAAATCTTCATCAATTTAAAACGCCAGATCCTTTTGCCCACTTCTTTGCCAAGCGTCGTTATGACATCGAAATCAAAGACAACCTTAGCGCAATAATCGCCCCCAATGATTTTGCCAAAGCAGATATTCTGTGGGGCGGCGGCGCCGAAATGGATCGCGGCGGCCAACAAGCCAGTGCTCATGTCCAAATTGTTTCGTATTTATCTGCGCCGCAATTAGTCGAAAATGGCCAAGCGAGCTTTGATGTTCCCGTACCGTATTTCAATGGCCGCTTACGCTTATTTGCCATCGCCTATAGCGAGGATAAGTTCGCCAGCGATGAACAAACCATGACCATTGCCGATGATGTGGTTACGCAAATAAATATGCCGCGTTTCCTAGCCATTGGCGATAGCGCAACCTTGTCGGTCGATCTCACTAACACCACTGATATTGTGCAATCACTTGCTGTGTCAATCAGCGCACCAGAGCTTGGTATTGACGTCAATAAAGCCATCGAGTTAGCACCGAAACAAAGTGATAGTATCAAGCTGAGCGCTGCGCCAACCAAACCGCATGATAAAGCGCCAATATCGCTTAATATCAAGGGCGATTCATACAACACGCAGCGCCAATGGCATTTAAGCGTGCGCCATCCTTATCCGGCACAACGTCGCAGCGAGAGTAAAACGCTATCACCTAAAGCGCAGTTTTCTTTTGCGCCAAATACCCGTGGTTGGTTGCCTGATATCCAATCAAGCATTAGCATTGCCACTAGGCCGCAATTTGATCTGAGCGATCAAGTGAGCAAGCTTTATCAGTTCCCGCTAGGCTGTCTTGAGCAAACAAGTAGCCGCCTCTATCCGTGGCTAGCACTAGCACCTAAAACACAACAAGAGTTGCAAAAAGAGCTAGTTAACATCGATCGCAATGAGCTTATCAATAAAGGCGTTGCGCGCATTCTAAGTATGCAAACCTATAACGGTGGTTTAAGCCTCTGGGGCGGTAACGACCGAGAAGCACCTTGGCTTAGTGTCTATGGCGCTCAGGTGTTGCTAGCGGCACAAGAGAATGGTGTATTCGTGCCAGATGCGCAATTAGAAAAACTGCTTAAACGCATTGCTTACTACCTAAGACGCGGTAATTTTAGCGGTTACGGTGATATGGAAGACTATCGCTTTGCCACTCGTTCCTATGCCGCTATGGTATTAGCGTCGCTATCGCGTGCTAATCAAAGCCATATGCGTCAATTGATGAAAAACACTAATGACAGCAAATCGCCTCTAGCATTAGTACAGCTGGCGGTCGCCTTTGAACTAATGGGTGACAAAAAGAGCGCGAAAACTCTGCTAAAACAAGCAAAATCTACGGCTTATCAACGCGTTTATAACGGTACTTACGCGTCAGTTATTCGCGATAAAGGGCTAATCATTAACTTGTTGCTGAAACACAACCTCGATAGCCAATGGGCGCAAAAACTTGCATTTAGTCTATGGCAAGATAAACAGAATAGACAATGGTTTAGCACCCAAGAGCGCCTCGCTTTAGTACTTGCTGACGCTCAGTTAGCGCAACACTTTGGTGATGAATTTAACTATCAGCTTATCGTCGGTGACAGCGAGTTTAATGGCCCAGATCAAGGACGCGCGTTTTATCGCGTCGATGGTTCAGCGATTAACAGCAGCCTGCTGACGAATACCTCTGATCAACTATTGTTTGTCGATCAAATTTCACAGGGCTACCCAAAAACTGCCCCAGATCGCGCTTCCAATGGCATGAGTATCCGCCGTGATTATTACGATATGCAAGGGCGTGCGATTGATATTGATAATGTGCAGAGTGGCGAGCAATTTATCGTCCGTATTCGCGCTCGTAGCCATAAAGACAATATCAAAGATATTATGGTGGTGGACCTTCTGCCAGCAGGTTTCGAAATAGAAAATAGCGACTTTGATGCCAGTGCTGGTTTAACTGATCTTATGATCGATGGCCGTCGAATTACCGATCACATTAATCGTTATAACATTGACTATCAGGGAAATTTAGACGATCGCTTTATTGCCTCTATTTCTATTAACTCTTACAACGAAACCCAGCTGTTTTACCGTGTACAAGCTGTCACACCGGGTATTTTCAAACATCCACCTGTGATGGCAGAAGCCATGTACCTCGAAGGCGTTAACGCCGTTGGCAAAAACAGCGCGAACATTCGCGTCAAATAATGCGTTGGTGGCAAGGCGCTATCGCGGCGATGGTAACAGTGGCACTGTCACTGACCATCGCCGATAAATTAGCGCCATTGGATTTATCTAAACTCAACGATGGCGCAGTAGTGGTTAGCGATAGTGATGGCCGACCACTGCGTGCTTTTGCCAATGCACAAGGCATTTGGCGCTATCGCGTAAAAGTCGAAGATGTTAGTCCTCACTATTTGCAGGCGCTATTTACCTATGAAGATCGTCACTTTTACCAACACCCCGGCGTAAACCCCCTTGCGATGATACGCGCGGTTGGCCAAGCTATTTATCACGGCAAAGCAATTTCTGGCGGTTCAACCATCACCATGCAGGTGGCGCGTTTACTCCACCCTAACAAGCGTTCTATCAACGGTAAGCTTTATCAAATGTTGCGCGCGCTGCAATTAGAATGGCATTTTAGTAAAGCGCAAATTCTTGAGATTTATCTCAATATCGCGCCTTTTGGCGGCCCAATTGAAGGTGTTCAAGCCGCTAGTTACGTTTATTTCGATAAGCCAGCATCGCAACTAACTCACAACGAAGCGGCGCTGCTCGCTGTATTACCACAGTCTCCTAGCCGTTATCGCCCCGATCGTTATCCTAAGCGAGCACTACAAGCACGTAACAAACTGCTAGAACGCATGGTGACTTATCAGCAATGGCCTCGTAGCCTAGTCGATACCTTAAAAGCCGATCCCATTTACGCCGATTATTTTGCACAACCAAATATCGCGCCACTGCTAAGCCGTCGTTTAAAATCAGCAACTAAACCGTCAGATCTAGCGACTGATATCGCCACCTTTATCGATGGCAACTTACAAGAACAATTAGAATACCAAGTCAAAGATTACTTACACCGTCTGCCCGCAAAGACATCTGCTGCCGTTTTAGTGATGGATGGTTTAAATGGCGAAGTAAAAGCCTACCTTGGCTCAGGTGATTTTAGTGATAATGAGCGTTATGGCCATGTTGATATGATCAAGGCGGTTCGCTCACCAGGCTCTACACTTAAGCCATTTGTCTATGGCGACGCCATTGAGAACGGTCTAATTCACGAGCAATCTCTATTACACGACACGCCAATTATCAAAGGCGATTATCGGCCACACAATTTTAGTGGCGGTTATTCGGGGCCTGTCTCCACCAGTGACGCCTTGCTACGCAGCCTCAACTTACCCGTATTACAAGTATTAAACTACGGCGCTAGTGAGGCACTTAGTGCCCGATTAAACAATGCGGGATTACAACTGCGGTGGCCACGCTATGCGAGTGCCAATAAAGCGCTCGTCTTAGGTGGTGTTGGCGTCAAGCTCGAATCATTAGTTTCTGCCTACTCAGCCCTTATCAACCAAGGGCAAGCAATTGCGCCGCGTTACCGCAAAGACACTCCGTTAGCACCGCGATTCTTACTAGAGCCGCAAAGCGCATGGATAATTCAAAATATTCTGCGCCAACAGCAACAACCAGGGCGATTGAGCGAGCATTTATCAGCACATCAAAACACAAATATAGGTTGGAAGACTGGCACCAGCTACGATTTTCGCGATGCTTGGGTCATTGGCTTTTCCGGACGCTACATTATCGGCGTATGGATAGGCCGCGCCGATGCTGTTAGTGTTGCCAACAACACAGGTAACAATCACGCGCTGCCATTGTTTTTACAAACTGCCAATCAGCTTAATGATACTTATCAGCCACAACGGCCACCAAACGTTAGCCAACAAAAGATCTGCTGGCCAAGTGGTAAACTCGCTAGCGAATCAACCAGTGAAAACTGTCTAGAATTAAAAGAGGCTTGGCTAGTTGATAACCAAGCACCAAGTACATTGGCGAGTATAAGCCCTGATTTTAGTAGTCGCTTACAACACAATTACTATCTGGAGCCCGACGGCACACGCGCCAATTTGTTATGTGCCAGCGAGGATGCAAAGGCACAAACAATCGCTTTATGGCCACCAGCACTTGATCCTTGGGTGGCCTCCAAATTGCGAAATCAGCAACGATTTCCGCGACTCAGTAGTCAATGTCCGCCTGAGCAACAATCACTACAACCACTAATCATCACCTCCATAAAACCCGGAAGTCATTTTATACGGATAAAAGCTAAAGCTCTGCACTTACCTTTGCTTACCAATCAAAAAACACAGCAAATTTTCTGGTTCTTAAATGGCGTGTTAATCGATAAAAGTAACGAGTTAATCGTTAAAAATCAGGGAAGTTACCAATTAATTGCATTGTCGATGCAAGGACAATTGGATAAAGTAAATTTTTTCGTCGAATAATGTTCAAGACTTTTAGCGTTTTTTAACCACACTTAGTGTCAAAATAACTAACGTTCGACGATTTTCCGTCACTCGACATAATTTCGAAACATATAGTCGGTATATTTTACGACTAACATTTGATTGCAAAACAAAAATTAACTTCTAAAATGAATGAGTTAATTGATTTTTAAGACAGGAAATACAGTGAAACTAACGATTATTAGTGGTACATCAGGCGCAGGGAAAAGCGTCGCTTTACGCGTCTTGGAAGACATTGGCTACTACTGTGTCGATAATTTACCGATTAATCTGTTAATTCCCTTTATCAAGAATACCGAGGATTCGGACCAACCTGTTGCGGTGAGTCTCGATATTCGCAATATTCCTAATTCAACCGAAGAGCTAAACGAGTTACTTGAATCGTTAAAGCAATACTGTGAATTAGAAATCCTGTTTCTGGATGCGTCGAGCACCATGCTCATTAAACGCTACAGCGAAACACGTCGTTTACATCCTCTGACTCAGCAATGTTTAACCCTCACCGAAGC
Source organism: Psychrobium sp. MM17-31 (assembly GCF_022347785.1). NCBI lineage: Bacteria > Pseudomonadati > Pseudomonadota > Gammaproteobacteria > Alteromonadales > Shewanellaceae > Psychrobium > Psychrobium sp. MM17-31. The sequence continues at coordinate 277,907 of NZ_JAKRGA010000004.1, read as the reverse complement.
TGTAAAAGCTGAAAAAGAGATGTTAGAACCCTTGGCCGCCGCCGCAGATCTAAAAATCGAAACTGGCGATCTCACTATTTATCAGCTCAGTGACCTGATTAAAAAGCGCCTGCTAGGCACTCGCAGCAGTGAACTGGTTCTAGTGTTTGAATCATTTGGCTTTAAACACGGTTTACCCCGTGATGTCGACTATGTATTTGACGTACGCTTTTTACCAAACCCACATTGGGAACCTGAGTTGCGACCGCTAACGGGACTCGACCGTCCAGTGCAGGAATATTTGGAAAGCGAGCCGCTAGTAAACAAACTCGAAAATCAAATTACTGAATTTATTACCGATTGGTTACCAGAGTTAGAACGCAATAACCGCAGCTATGTCACTGTCGCTATCGGTTGTACTGGCGGACAACACCGCAGTGTTTATTTAGCGCAAAAGCTAGCGAAGAACTTCTCTGAGCAACGCCATAACATTCAGATCCACCACCGTGAAATGGTGCGCAAGGGATTGATCAAAGTTTCAAACTAATTTGATGTAAATTGGCAAAACCAGCATTTAGTAGCTGAAAATAATTCAAACATCGGGTAGTATTTATTGCTATACAAATCAATCGATTTTGTAGTAGTTTCAATTAGCCAATCGCAGTAATTAACAGTGTGCTAACGCGGTTAGATTGGCATTAACCCTTCATCAATAAAAGTACTGTAGTTATGCCAGAAACAGTCATCGAACAAGATTTCTCGAACAAAAAGTTCGACGAGCTTCAAAATGCCCTCAATAGCGGCATGTTCGTGCACGTTCGGCAAATATTGATGGATATGCCAGCCTGTGATGTCGCGCTACTACTTGAATCAAGCCCCTATAAAAGCCGCCAAGTATTGTGGCAGCTAGTCGATCATGACGATCAAGGTGATATCCTCGAAGAACTCTCTGAAGACGTTCAAAAAAGTATTGTTAAGCAGATGCAAGCCCACCAAGTTGCTGCCGCAACCGAGGGCATGGATACCGACGATCTTACCGACGTATTACGCACACTTCCCGATAGTGTTTATCGTCAAGTTCTAGGGGCGATGGACGCTCAAGATCGCAGCCGTGTTGAAGCTGCGATGGCGTATGAAGAAGATACCGCTGGCAGTATCATGAATACCGATACCGTCACCTTACGCCCAGATGTAAATCTCGATGTGGTGATGCGTTACTTACGTCTCAAAGGCGAGCTGCCTGAAGCGACGGATATGCTGTATGTGGTAAACAAAGAAGATAAGCTTCTCGGTGGTGTTACCCTGTCAACTTTGATTACTACCAATCCAATTATGACGGTCGCGCAGGTGATGGATCGCACCATCGAAGCAATCCCAGCTACCATGGATGAAACCGAAGTGGCACAGCAATTCGAGCGTCACGACTGGTTATCAGCGCCGGTTATTGATGCCGACGGCAAGCTACTAGGCCGTATCACTATCGATGATGTGGTTGATATTATCCGTGAAGAAGCCGAACACTCGATGATGAGTATGGCGGGTCTAGACGATGAAGAAGATACTTTTGCGCCAGTAGTTAAAAGTACTCGCAAGCGCTCTGTATGGTTGGGTATTAACTTGTTAACAGCGCTGCTAGCTGTTGCTGTAAGTAGTTTATTCGAGCCAATACTAGCGCAAATGGCTATTCTCGCCATTCTCAATACGTTAGTACCAAGCATGGGTGGTATTGCCGGAAATCAAACCCTAACTCTAATCATTCGTGGTATGGCATTGGGCCACATTGGCGATCGTAATAAGCGCTGGTTGATCGGTAAAGAATTGGCGATTGGTGCGTTAAACGGTTTGCTGTGGGCAGCTATTCTCGCCGCGGTTGTCGGTTTGTGGCAACAAGATCTCAAATTGAGCCTAGTAATAGCCTTCGCCATGCTCGCTAATATGACGGCGGCAGGTTTATCTGGTGTGCTCATACCACTGACTCTCAAACGTCTAAAAATAGACCCCGCACTGGCAGGTGGTGTAGTACTTACCACTATCACCGATGTGGTTGGTATATTCGCGTTCTTAGGGACAGCTACGCTGGCCTATAGTTAAGTTTCTACAGGCAACGATTCATCAGCGCCCCACTCTGCCCATGAGCCGTCATATACACGCAAGTTTTGATAACCGGCGATGTAAGCGCCCAGCATAATAATACAAGCGGTAATACCCGAACCGCAGGTAAAAATAACGTTAGATTGCGAGTTAATTAAAGATTGAAAAACTATCTGCAATTGCGCCGATGTTTTATAAAACTCATCATTTAGTACTTCGGCAAAAGGTAAATTTAGCGATGACGGAATGTGTCCTGGTCGCACGTTTGGTCTCGGCTCTTTAGACAGCCCTTTAAATCGAAGTTCACCGCGGGCATCAATAATCGCGCTATTTGTTTCGTCAATTGCGTGTTCAACCTGTTCTTGTGTCGCCAACCAACTATCATCAATTTGTGCTTGATAATCTTGTTTAAACACCGCTTTTGAGTGCTTAGACTCTGTCGCAAAACCACGTTTTATCCAATCAACCAAACCACCGTTCAAAACGACAACTTGTTGATGACCCATTGTTTTAAATAGCCACCAAGCGCGCGGTGAGCTATATACACCCTGATTATCATAAATCACCACAATATCGTCATTGGCAATGCCCAATTTATCCATATGCGCAGCAAACTGCGCGGCGGAAGAAATCGTGTTAGCCAGCGGCGCGTCGGGATCAGCTAGCGCCTCTTCTAACGCCAAATCAAGACTACCAACAATACACGTCGGCTCATCATATAAGATTGGGGTTCGTCCCAAGATCTTGTTCATACTAGCGTCAACAATCTTGACCTTTGGATTAGCTAATTGCTGTGAAAGCCAATGACAATCGACTAACAGGGATTCTTTAGAAAGTGACATACTAGTGTTCATTACTTAATTGGTTAATGAGCTCTTGGGTTAATTCTTTAGCTTTGAGTTGCTGCTGTTGTTTTATCGCTTTTTCAATATCGGCGGCAAGTACAGCTAATTTCGTAAACTGAAACATAGCTGCAGCACCAGAAAAGCGATGTGCCGCTTTCGCTAATTCTGTGTAATCAAAGGTCGATAATAACTCAGTAAAATTCTCTCGCTCCTTGGCAAATGACGCTTTAAAATCACTCGAGATATCAGATGTATCCACCGTAGCAAGCTCTTGGGTTTGGGCATTAGACACTGATTGATGAAGGTTGCGGGCTAGCACCTGCACGAAGTAGTTTCTAACAATGGGTTTACTAATATAATCATCAAAACCCAAACGCATGTAATGTTCAATCTCATGGTTCATCGCATTGGCTGTTAGGGCGATAATTGGTACTCGAGCACCCTGCTGGCGCAAGGCCTTAAAAGCTTCAATACCGTCCATTTCTGGCATTTGAATATCGAGTAAGACGAGATCAGGTTTGCGTAGGTTGTATTGTTTAATCGCTTGATAACCGTCAGCGGCAGTGACAACATTGAGGCCCAATACACGTAATAAACGCTCTGTAAGGCGCCTATTATCGTTGTGATCATCTGCCAGTAGTACTAATCCATTTAACGATAGATTAGGATCTAAACGTTGAGTAACAGCTGGCAATTCTTGCTGAACATAGCACGGCTTATCTGAAACGGGCATCGTAAACTCAAACTCACTGCCAAGGCCAAGTTCACTAGTCACTTTTATATTGCCCCCCATCATCAACGCCAATTGCTGTGATAAACAAAGTCCTAAACCAGAACCGCCAAAGCGTCTACTAATGGAACTATCACCTTGAGTAAAGCGATTGAAAATCTGTGCTAATTGCTGCTCGTCTAAACCAATTCCAGTATCGATAACTTTAAACACAACACAATGATTATCCGACTTTATTTCAATAGATACCTTGCCTTGATAAGTAAATTTAATAGCATTGGAACAGAGATTGATTAAAATTTGCTTCAAGCGTAATTCATCCACCATCATCACAAACGGCGTCGACAGTTGATTGTCAATTACAAACTCTAAGCCTTTTTTCTGCGCCTGCTCTTTGAAAAAACTGCCAACTTTATCAATAATCTTATGAATATCGTGCTGTTTTAACTCCAACTCTAGCTTGTTGGCTTCAATGCGGCTCAAATCAAGTAAATCGTTAAGTAACGTCAAAAGATGGGTACTGTTACTATAAATTATCTCGACTTCTTTATGGACAAACTCAGGTTCGACGTCGCCAGCAATAATGGCCTCGGCTTGACCGATCACCGCCGTTAATGGCGTACGTAACTCATGACTCATATTAGCGAGAAACTGATTTTTAGTTGCGTTTGCTTCCTGCACCTCTTCCATTAACAGCTCGAGCTCTTCGGTGCGCAATTTAACTTTTTGTGCCAAATTTTGTTTGAGTTTTGCTTGAACATGGCCGCGATACATAAAGAACATGATGACAACGGCAAATATCCCGGTTCCCATCCACAGCAAATATCTTTGCTGCGTTTTTTCAAACTCCAGTGCTTGCAGTTGCTCCTTTTGAGTCAAATCTTTTACTTTACGCGATAAGTTATCTGTATCGAGTTCTGCTTGAAACCTCGCGAGCCTAATGTTGGCCTGCTCGCTGGTTCGCAGCCCTTTGAGATAAGCGAACTGTTGCTGCGCTTTTAACGCTTTATCTGCTTTTCCTTGGGCCGCAAAAATTAATGATTTAATCGACCAAATAGTCTCAGGACGCTGTGGGTTATTTTCGGGTTCAATAATCGCGTTAGCATGAGATAGCTTAGCTAATGCGTCATCATAATCTCCCGCTAAATAACTAGCGCTTGCCAAGGCAATATAACCACCAATCATCGCATCGACATTTTTCCCAACGTCTGCCAACTTGATGGCTTCGTTAGCCAGTTTTCGCCCTTCATCTGCTAATCCTAAATCAACTTTGACCTGAGCTAATAACTCAGCAGCAATAGCGAGATGAAAGTCGTTATCAAGCTTTTTAACCTGTTGATAGGCCAGCTCCAAGTATTGCTCGGCGAGTTTAAATTTACGAATATCGCGATATGTCCTGCCAATTTCAATGTTTAAACGACTTAGTCGTTCGCTTTTGCCAAGCGCAGTAAACCTGTCATTGAGGCGTTTATAGATCACAAGTGAGGTATCAAACTGATACAAGCGGTTGTATAAAATCCCGATATTAAACTGAACATCTAGCTCGTCGATAACTTCACCGTGCTGCTTATACAAGCTAGCTGCTATTTCATATTGGCCAATGGCAGCCTCAAAGTTATTAACTGCGACATTGGCCAGCGCCATATTATTAAGAAGATGAGCCTGCTGAATGTGCTGTTTTGAATTGCGAAAATGCACTAACGCTTTTTGATAATATTCGATAGCAATCAGGCGCTCGTCACGATAGAAATGCAAAATACCAAGTAGCTTATTCGCAAAGGCTTCGCCATCAGCCAGCTTTTTCGTTTTCGCGTATTTTAGCGCATCGTTCGCTGCTTTAAAGGCCAACTCAGGCTGCGCAGTGGTATTGTATAGCCGCGCTAACGCGAGATAACCTTTTAATTGTGATTGCGGGGTAAGCGTCTTTGCTGACAGCAATGCGTTTATTTCGGTGATGGATTGCGTGGGTGTGGGAGATCGCAAATACTCCTCAAAGTCGATCTCAATGTCAGATGCATAACAAGTTATTGTCCACATCAAACTCAGTGCGATTATTATTGTTCTTCCCAGTAAGCCCACTATAAATTCCCTTTCAAAATTACTGTCGTCTATTGAGTTTTCACGCGATTAACGGCGGTAAGCCATTGCTGATAAAGTCCATTGCGCTGCGTCGCTAACATATTAGGTGTAAAGAGCTTATCTTGCTGCCATAGACTCGATATTTGTGCTAAAGATTCAAAAACCCCCGCTTGTAATCCCGCTAAGTAAGCACAACCTAAAGCCGTTGTTTCCATAATACTACTGCGACTGATATTGGCGCCTAGAATGTCTGCCAAAAACTGCATCGTCCAATCGTTTTGACTCATGCCTCCGTCAATTTGCAGCGATGTTGGGCGCACACCGTCTGATTCCATCGCTTTTTGCAAATCTTTGGTTTGATAACACACCGATTGCAATCCCGCGCTAACGATCTCTTTAATGCCTGAATCTCGCGTCAAACCGACAATAGCGCCACGAGCATTTGGATCCCAAAATGGCGCACCAAGTCCGGTAAAAGCAGGCACTAAGAATACCCCATGATCTATCGGGGCTTGCTCAGCAATTGCTTGTGTCTCGCTCGCGTCCTTAATGAATTCTAGACCATCTCTAAGCCATTGCACTGTCGCACCTGCCATAAAGATACTACCTTCGAGGGCATAGGTCGTTTTGCCGTTAAGTCGATAGGCAACAGTCGACAATAAACGATTGTTCGACGTAATAGCTTCATCACCCGTATTGAGCATTAAAAAACATCCTGTGCCATAAGTACTCTTGGCCATACCTTTCTCAAAGCAGGTTTGCCCAAATAGTGCAGCTTGTTGATCGCCAATCATCGCCGTGATTGGTATCGCTTGACCTAGAATAGCAGGATCTGTCATGCCGAAATCATCACTACTATCTTTAACTTGCGGCAGAATTTGTTTAGGAATATTAAATAGCGTTAGCAGCTCTTCATCCCACTGCTGCTGATGAATATTGAACAACATGGTACGAGATGCATTGGTTGCATCTGTTGCGTGTTGATGACCTTGCGTAAGATGCCATAATAAGAAGGTGTCTATGGTGCCAAAGGCTAGCTCGCCCTTTTCAGCACGAGCACGTGCCCCTTCGACATGATCTAAAATCCACTGCAATTTACTGGCGCTAAAATAGGGATCGAGTAGCAAGCCTGTTTTACTCGTTACCACTTTTTCATGGCCACTCTCGACCAACTCACGACACTTTTCGCTAGTACGCCTGTCTTGCCAAACAATGGCGTTATAAATTGCTTCGCCGGTAGTCTTGTCCCACACCACGGTAGTTTCACGCTGATTAGTAATACCGACACATTTCACATCGGCGACATCAACCGCAGAACTTGCCATCACTTCTTTAGCGCATTGTACTACGGTGGATAAAATGTCGTTCGGCTTGTGCTCTACCCAACCATCTTGCGGAAAATGCTGCTGAAACTCGGTTTGCGATTTAGCGACAACTTTGCCTCCATCATCAAATAGCACGGCGCGAGAACTGGTAGTTCCTTGGTCAATTGAAAGGATATAGTTAGGCATAACAATGACATATTATTCTATAAAAAAGATGGAGTTACTCTAGCATGTAATAAGAACAACAAGCTATGGTATAACTAATATTTAAAACAACAATAACAATAACAATAGTAAAGGAGAGGCTTATGCCCGATATCAATTTACTCGCGGTACTTGTCGCCGCAATTAGCAGCTTTATGCTGGGCGGTGTGTGGTATTCACTGCTGTTCGGAAAAGTGTGGATGGCGGAAACTGGCATCAAAGGTGACGAACAACATCCTGCTAAGGTCTTTGGCACCTCATTTATTTTCACCCTAATTGCTGCCTTTGTGTTTGCGACGTTATTAGGTCCCAATCCGGAATTAGAGCGCGCAATCACTTTCGGCCTATACGTTGGTCTTGGCTTTGTCGCCACCAGCTTTGGCATCAATTATCAATTTAGCAACAAAAGCATCCGCCTATTGCTTATCGATGCTGGTTATCACGTCGGTCAATTTGTTATCTACGGCGCGATTTTGGGAGCTTGGCACTAGCGCTAATTTAGCCAGAAACAAAAAGTCCCCGCCAAGGCGAGGACTTTTTCTTATCAAAGCAACCTAATAATTACGCGTTGCTTTTCTCTTGTGCAGCTTTCTTAGCGGCAATCTTTTGCTCGCGACGCTCAACGATAGTTTCTTTTACATCACCACCGATGTGGTTTTCACCACGTTGCTCAGCTAATTTTATTTGACGCTCACGCTCAGCAAAACGCGCGCGTTGTTCGTCAGTGACTTTGTCGTGACAACGATGACAACTCACACCTTTAACGTAGTGTTCGCTTTTCATTTCTTCTTCAGTTAACGGGAAGCGACACGCGAAACATTGATCGTATTGACCCTGTTCTAAATCGTGGTTTACCGCAACACGGCCGTCGAATACGAAACACTCACCTTCCCACATCGACTCTTCTTTTGGCACATCTTCAAGATATTGTAAGATGCCGCCTTCAAGGTGATAAACCTCTTCAAAGCCTTGCTCTTTCATGTAAGCAGTTGATTTTTCACAACGAATGCCACCCGTACAGAACATAGCAACTTTCTTGTGCTTGTTTTTGTCTAGGTTATCGGCAACGTATTGTGGAAATTCGCGGAAAGTTTCGGTTTTAGGATCGATAGCGCCCTTAAAAGTACCGATTTCAACTTCGTAATCATTACGCGTATCAACCAATACCACATCAGGATCAGAGATAAGTGCATTCCAATCTTTTGGCTTAACGTAAGTACCTACCACGTAGTTAGGATCGATACCCTCAACACCCATGGTCACAATCTCTTTCTTGAGTTTAACCTTGGTACGTTGGAATGGGTTTTCTTCGTTGTAAGACGTTTTGAAAGAAATAGGATTGATGCGCTCATCGTTATTTAAGAAGTTTAGCACCGCTTCGATGCCCGCTTGTGGACCAGCGATAGTACCGTTAATACCTTCTAAAGCTAACAGCAAGGTACCGCGTACATCGTTGTTTTCCATTAAGGTTAATAGCGGCTGACGAATTTCTTCGAAGTTTTCTAAGCGCACAAATTTGTACATGGCGCATACGTGAATATTTGACATTTTATTTCCCATTGAACGAGCTGGAACGTAAATCCAGTGCTGTGGAAGACACCGCCCTATGCAGTGCCCAATAAATTACTCGATATCGAGCGGCGCGCAGTATAACAAAGTCAGCTTCTGAGGGATAACTTTTACATCAAAACTGCGATCTATGAACCAAGGTTCAATCAAAAAAAGAGTGTGATATTCGAAGGTTTCGATGCATATTACGCAAATTCGCCGTAAAAACTTCCCTGTTGGCTTCATTTTTCTTCCCTGAAAAATAATATTTGCTCCACATACACCAAAACCCTAGCTTATTAAGCGCTATTTACGAACTACAAGAAAGCATCGAACAACCTACCTTCTCCCGTGCCCAATCAGGACGCTTTTGTGCGTATTGTTCAAACTCTGGCTGCTCGTCATACGGATGTTTCAGCACTTGTTGCAGACGATGAATTTCACTGTAGTCGCCTTGCTCAGCTTTATCTATCGCTTGTTGTGACAGATAGTTACGCAGTACATACTTAGGATTAGTGGCGTTCATTTGTGCAATGCGAGCCTTACTATCGCGGCTATCCAGCACTAGGCGTTGCTGGTATTTGCATAGCCATTGTGACATTTGCTCAACGTAGGTATCACTTAATTGTTCGGTTTGATAATAAGCATTTTCTAACACTGGTAACCAATGATTTGATTGCATGAAATCCTGAGTCACGTCGAGTTTAGCTAATTGACGATAGAAAATTGTCATGTCAGTTTCCACCAAGCTAAGTAGCGCTTCTAATGACTCAAATAATGTTAAATCATCGGCATTTTGATAACGCTCAAAACCAAGTTTCTGCGCCATCATTTCGCGCCATGCGAGCTGAAAGTCATCAGCGAATTCATTAAGCATAGCTTCCAATGGCTCAGCCTCTTCAACCAGTGGATAAATGGAATTAGCTAACTGAAATAAATTCCATTGGGCAATTTCACCTTGGGTACCGAAACGGTAGCGTTTGTATTGTCTATCGGTGGTATTTGGCGTGAAATTTACGTCGAAATCATCAATCCAGCCGTAAGGGCCATAATCGATAGTTTCACCAATAATCGACATATTGTCGGTATTCATTACTCCGTGCACAAAGCCCACGCGCTGCCAACCGACAATTAATTTAACGGTGCGCTGACACACCTCATTAAACCACGCTAAGTAAACGCCTTTATCAATAACATCGCTGTCTACAACTAAATGAGGAAAATCCGCTTCTATAGTGTGATTGGCTAATGCGCGTAATAATTCAATGTCTTGCCTGAAAGCGGGTAATTGGAAGTTGCCAAAACGCGTAAAAGATGATGACACACGGCACACCACAGCGCCTGGTTCTAATGCAGCATTGCCGTCATACATTATGTCTCGCATTACCTCTTCGCCAGTTAAGCTTAGCGATAATGCCTTGGTAGTAGCGATACCTAAATGCTCCATCGCTTGTGAGCACAAAAATTCACGCACCGAGCTGCGTAGCACGGCTAAACCATCGCCGCGGCGCGAATAGGGTGTTAAGCCAGCACCTTTAAGCTGCAAGATTTTATGCTCGCCTGTTGGCGTCACCAGCTCCCCTAAATTTATCGCGCGCCCATCACCAAGTTGCCCCGCCCAATTGCCAAACTGATGACCGCCATAATTCATGGCATAAGGCGCCATACCATCCAATAAATCGTTACCTGCCATCACTTGTGGAAATAGCTCATCGCTTAAATCCGCTTCGCTAAACCCTAACTCATTGGCCAAATCGTTATCCGTCGCTATCACTTGTGGATTAGAGACGTGAATAGGCATCACAAATGAATAGGCAGCACCGTGAACCTGACGCACAAATTTCGCAGGTTCGGGATCAGCTGGGAGGTTATCGATAAAACGATTTTCAAAGGTAAATTTAGATTTTAAAGCAGTCAAAATGCAGCTCTTTGCACAAGTGAAGATAAGGTCAGTATAACTGGATTATTGGCTAAACTAATCCGCAAATTTTTTAAGGATAAATGAATCGAAATTGTCGATTGACTTTAATTCTTAGACACCGCAATATGAGCTCATTATTCACTCATTAATCTATAACAATGACTCATTCTATCGTTTGTAATCTGATGCTTAAATCACGCTGGCAAGTAGCCAGTGTGATGGTCTCGTTGCACAAGCGACTCGATTAGATTTCTTGTTATATCAATCAAGCCGCAGCCTACCCTCTGCGGCTTTTTTTATTTCTAAACCGCGAGATGGCTCATTAAAAAAGAGGAGTTATCAATGAAAGTCTCAGCTAGTTATCTCGCCGTTATTATCATCTGGTCTACAACGCCATTGGGTATTGTTTGGAGCAGTGAAACTGTATCACCAACAATGGCTGTATTAATGCGCATGGTCATTGCGGCAACGCTCGGCACTTTATTGTTAATCACCATGCGTATCAAACTGCCGATATCCCCGACAGCACTGAAGCTCTATGGTTTTTCTACCTTAGGCCTTTTTGGCGGCATGAGCTGTGGATACATGGCTGCACCTTATGTGTCATCCGGATTTATGTCGTTAGTATTCGGCCTATCACCCGTTGTAACAGGCATATTAGCGCAGCGAATTTTAAATGAGCCGGCATTTGATATGAGCAAAAAAATCGCCATGTTAATTTGTATGTTAGGTCTGCTTGTTGTGTGCTGGGACAAACTATCATTGAATAGTGATAGCTATATCGGCATTGGACTGTTGCTAGTCGCTATGTTCTTTTTCAGTTTAAGTGGCGTGCTCGTGAAAAGCGTATCTATCAATATTCACCCATTGGCGACGACATTGGGTACATTGTATTGTGCAATACCACTATTTTTTGCAGCTTGGTTAATTACAGATGGACAAATGAATGTCGATTCTTGGCAGGAGCGCTCCATTTTCGCCATCGTATATCTTGGTATCTTCGCTTCACTAGTGGGTTTTATCGCTTACTTTTTCGTATTACAGCGCTTATCCACCAGCACAGTTGCGTTAACCACACTCATCACACCGAGCTTTGCCATTGCATTAGGGGCATTGTTTAACGGAGAAACCATTAGCCATTTATTAATCGCTGGTGCTTTGTTAATCACGCTAGGCCTTGGGATTTACTTCTGGGGACGCCAATTTTCATTGCAACTACGCAAGTTGTAGCGCATCATTCCTAGCACAACACTTGTGCTAGGAAATTTTGTGAAAAAACTACTCATTCTAGGTGCGCTATTTTTAATTGGCGCCTGTACTTCAAACGATGATTCTGTCGCTAACGCCACACAGCAAATCGAACAGAAAAAACCTTATGTCATCTTGATCTCAATCGACGGTTTTCGCTGGGATTATGTCGACAAATACCAGCCAAAATTCTTGTCACAATTTGCCAAAGAAGGTGCGAGCTTAAAGTCACTCCGTCCATCGTTTCCAACGAAAACCTTCCCGAATCACCTAGCCTTGGTCACTGGCTCATACCCACAAAATCACGGGATTGTTGCCAATAAATTCTATGCGCCAGATTTGGATAAGACCTATTACATCAAAGACAGCGAAGCAGTAACTAATAGCGATTTTTACCTGCGCAAACCACTGTGGGTTTACGCACAGCAACAAGGAATAAATGCCGCCAGCTATTTTTGGCCAAGTTCAGAAGCCGAAATTGATGGCGTTCGCCCAAGTATTTACATGAAATACCAACACACCGAGCGCCATCAGAAACGTGTTGATGCCATAGTAAAATGGCTCGAATTACCAGAAGAAAAACGTCCGCAGTTCATTACCACTTACTTCCACGATGTTGATAGCGCAGGCCACACCTACGGCCAAGATTCATCGCCGTTAATTAATGCAATTAACTCAGTAGACAGAGCCATCGAACAGCTCGTGACTCGCGTTAGACAATTGAATGTTGATGTTAATTTCGTGATTGTATCCGACCACGGCATGGATGATTATCCATCGAGCAACTACGAATATATGCCTGCATGGATAAAGGACGATTTTAAAATTGCCGCCGCTAATACAATTGTGCATTTATATAAAAACAAAGACAGCAACATCGATGTATCACAGGCGCTAAGTGATATCCGCAAACAAGCGAAACACTATCAGTGTTATGAATATCGAGATGTCCCAGCAAAATTCAACGCGTCAAAATCGCCGCGCATGGGAGATATCACCTGTTTCGCCGATAAAGATTGGGCAATTGGTTTTAACGGCAGAACCAGCAAAGGCGATCACGGTTGGAGTCAATTTAACACCACAGATATGGATGCTATTTTCTACGCTCAAGGCCCTGCGTTTAAAAAGCAGTTCCAAATCGATACGGTAGAAAACATCCACGTCATGCCCCTACTGGCGCATATTCTTGGCGTCAAAATTAACGGCCCCATCGACGGTAAACTTGAACCGCTGAAACCATTGTTAAAGTAAAATACCTTGCCATTTATTCCGGTGCATTAGCGCCGGAATAAATTATTGCCACACTCTTAATCCACGACTTCCAAATCTGCCTCGACATCTTTCAAAAAATACACTAGTTTATAGCCTCGTGGTGCTACTTTCCTCTCCTGAGAATATACAGGAGTGCTTATTGACTAGGCTGTTTAGCCAATTGGCAGTCCTCTAATTTTTCAGAGGATAACACCATGACTACATCAACCATTCCTAATATCGTTATTATTGGCGGCGGCGCTGGCGGACTCGAACTGGCCACGCAATTAGGACACAAACTAGGGAAGAAACAACGAGCAAATATTCTACTTATTGATAAAAATCGCAGTCATATTTGGAAACCGCTTTTACACGAAGTGGCGACGGGCTCTCTTGACTCGAATTTAGATGGCGTCGTCTACAGCGCCCATGCCGCGAAACACGGTTATCAATTTCAGCTCGGCACCTTTTGCGATTTAAATCCCGCCGAGAAAACACTTTCCCTCGCCCCTGAATATGATGAACATCAGCAACAAATTCTGCCCAGCAGACAAGTAAACTACGACTACTTAGTCATTGCCGTAGGCAGTGTCAGCAACGATTTCAACACGCCGGGCGTTAAAGAACACTGCTTCTTTTTAGATTCTCACAAACAAGCAGATCGCTTTCATCATGCTCTTCTTAATGCCTTTACGCAGGTTCATCAAAATACACAAGCTACTGACTTGGATATTGCAATTGTCGGCGCAGGAGCGACTGGTGTCGAGCTATCTGCCGAGCTTTACCATGTTGCCGATTTACTGAAAATCTACGGCCTTAACAACATGACCAGTGCCAAGTTGCATATTCATTTAATCGAAGCAGATCCCACAATACTCCCAGCTCTGCCACCTAGAATAAGCCAAAGCGCTAAACGAGAGCTGGAAAAGCTCGGGGTTAATGTGATGGAAAATACGCGTATTGCCAAGGCGAATAGCGAGGGTTTTATCACCAGTGAAGACAAATTAATTAAAGCAGATTTAATGTTGTGGGCAGCGGGTGTTAAAGCGCCTGATTTCATCGCTAAGTTTGACTTTTTTGAGCTCAATCGGGCCAATCAAATCATCGTTAAGCCAACACTGCAAAGCATTAATCATCAAGACATATTTGTTATTGGCGATTGCTGCGCCTGTGAGCTCCCCGATGGCAATTGGGTGCCACCAAGAGCGCAATCAGCACATCAGATGGCGTCTTGTGTCGAGAGAAACTTAATTAACGTGCCTGGCAATAAGCCTCTGCAAGAATATCAATACACCGATTACGGTTCATTGGTGAATCTTAGCCGCTTTAGTACGGTAGGCAGTTTGATGGGCAATCTCACTAACCGCTCGATGTTTGTGGAAGGGAAAATAGCGCGTTTGATGTATATATCGCTGTATCGGATGCATCAACGCGCCATTCACGGCACCTTAAAAACCATTGGCTTGTGGTGCGCCGAGAAAATCATGCGCGTTGTTAGACCGCGCATGAAACTGCATTAATCTGCAGTAACCGCTGACGCTGAAGTATCTTCAGCGTCAGCGTTTTTTTCAAGTGCCATAGCGTCAACACCGTAAATACTATCTCCAATTTTTATTGATTTATAGCGGCGTGGTACTGTCTCGATAGGGGAAGATTTTAACTTATCGATGAACTCGTCAATGTCCTGATAGCCGTAACGATTTTCCACTTCAGCGCTGATATACCAGCGATTAGTTCCTAAAATAGAATCCATAACGTACAACATGGGCCCATGCCCCATGATTAGCAAAACTTCTAAACCATCATCGTCATCTAGATTGATACTATGGGCATAGCAGGCTTCTTCTTGGCAAATCTTACGTCTGAAATTGCCTAGTTTTATTAATCGCGCTATTTCCGAATTATCGATAACGGGCTCATTTAACCAATTCACCTTAATCGGCTTGACCGATAGCTCATCTTTCTTGTTAGAAAAATCGTATTTTGATGATGCAGCCTGCACCATAGCAACTAAGGTTTTTATCTCTGCAAGCTGTGGATGTTGCTCCTGCTCAATGAAATTAATCAGTGCCTGTTGGCCGCGTTTTCCCAGCTCAAACTGAAATAACGCGTAATCAAACTCTTGCGCAGAAACCGATTGTTGCTGTAAACGCGATAGCTGACTGTTAATCGTCATATTTATCGGGTTAAACGCAGGACTGTGAGTCACTATCACCAGTGCCAGCACCAGCCAAGTAATTGCGACATTACTGCGACGCAACCAATTAAAGTTAGTGTCCCTTTTAATTAGTAAACCTAAATACGCAACGCTATAAAGCGACATTACTAGTACCAGCAGTGCTAAATAAACACGCGGCACAGTCCAGCCGTATTGATCGATGCGTAAATAAGTTGAATAAACCGCGATTAACATCAAGGCGCTTAGTGCTGCAATGTTAATGAATACCGTCCATTTGAAGAATTTATTTTGTGGCATTGCTAATGCGGTTGCTGATTCGCTCTCAGGCAAACTCGAACCATTGATAAGCAATATATTTAAGAATACCAACACCAAAATCAGCGGCGTGGCAACGCCCGTATCCCACACTTTATCTAAACCAGTCACCGCAACACTGGCGACAAAGCTCAAGGTTAACAACGCGACGAGTGGCAGCAGCAAGCCACACATTTTAAGTAATAATCGCTTTAAATTGTCGATAATAGTGAGCTGGTGTTGCGCTGTATATAAAGCAATCCCAAACACCATACCCAGCACTGGCCAGGCAAACCATTTATCAGTAAAAAGCTCTTCAAAGAAATCAATCCCAATGACTTCAAATAACGACCACCACAACATCAGTACTAACCAAACCACTCCAACAGTAAACCAACCAAATTTCACTAAAATTGCATTACACCATGCGTGGGAAAAGAGTTGATGATATTGAGGGCCAAACCACATTGAAAACTTGGTATGTCCGGCGGCAGCGAGTTGCACAAAGGGCAATATAAAATAAGAGACAATGGTGTAGATTAAAAACCAAATGGCATAATAATCATCGTCTAACCCAGCCAGTAATAAGTACCCTAGCCCCCACATTAAGCTGTGAAAACCTGCGATCATTAGCCAAGCTATCTTATTGGTTTTCTTTAACTGATGAAGCGTCGGTGTTAGTTGAATGAACAGCAACAACATACTGATACTAAAGGTAAGTGTATGCAGCAAGGTTTGATTAACCACCAGCTCATTATCAATTAACGCATAACCGGCGCCAAAGGGATCACTAGAGCTTTCCAAGGCGGCAAATATCGCGATAACTAAACCTTGCAGCAAGCCTACAAGCGTATGAGAATTAATAAAATTTTTCACAGTCTTTCCCAATAATCAGCACAACTGTTGATAGCATACTCCCTTAATCTGAATTAACAATTAAGCACTGAATTGGGTATAATCACCAACTCCGTTTCATAAGGTATTAATTCCATGGCGTACTTTCCCATTTCACAACATCCCAAGGCGTGGATCTTTCAGCAACAAAACCTGCCAATTAACGATGACGATCTCAATAAGATCAAACCAATGGAAGCGCAGCGTGCGACAACGTTCTGGAATACCTTTGTCAGTAAACAAGTCGACCATCCCGACTTTTTCAAGAAAGGTGATTGGCCTTTTAATCCCAATACTTGGCAAGAACAAGGCAAATGGGAGCCCCAGTGGGACAGTGATGAGGAAGATTTACCAGCGCTTATTTTAGAACACCTTGAATGGCCTAATAACACCGTGGTTTACTTTTGTAACGATCGCAAGCAAGTGATTGAAACAACGTGGGACGTCTTTAAACGCACATGGAAAAACTTTTTATTTATGGATGATGGCCCGCTACTCATTGGCAAAAAACGTGACCAAGTGGTGCAGTTTATGTCAAACGGCACCTATCGTATTGGCAATAAAAATAGCTAAATACTATCCGCTTCATGGATTTTTACAATAATGCGTTGAGTCGTTTCCTCTGAGAGTAAATCCAGCGCATTCATTGGCTTAGCAAAGAAATACCCCTGCATAGTTTCACAGCCAAGCTGTTTTAAAATCGCAACCTGCTCTAGTTCTTCAACACCTTCAACCACGCAATAGCTATCAATGTTATGTGCTAAGTTAGCGATAGTTTGAACGATAGCGCGACTGGTTTTATCCTCTATCATCTGACGGACAAAACACTGATCAATCTTGATCACATCAATAGGGAACTGATTGATGTAAGTCAGTGAAGAATACCCAGTACCGAAGTCATCAAGGAAGAGATGGAAGCCCGCCTCGCGCAGTTTTCGTAATTGATTCTTGGCGATATCCGTATCGTCGATCAAAACCCCTTCTGTTATCTCGAGACGAATTTTACTCGGACTCACGCCTTTGTCATGAACAATACTAAGGAGGGATTCAACAATCACAGGATGTACAATATGAATTGCCGATAAGTTAATCGACAAATAACGCTCTTCGTTAAGCCATTCGCCTAACTCATCAAGGGCACAGCTCAGTGCTTGTTCAGTTATCTTAATGATGTGTCCCAAGCTCTCAGCAATTGGAATAAACACCGCAGGTGAAATCATTTTTTCATTGTTAAACCAGCGTAGAAGCAATTCAGCCCCAACCACCTCTTGACGCTCAATATCGACAATTGGCTGATAAAAATTGGTCAGAGCATTGTCGTGCACCGCTTGCACAAAATCATTTTCGAGCAATACGCGATTGGTCATTTGCGCATTCATTTCATCGGTAAAGAAGCGATAGCCATTGCGGCCACGTTGCTTGGCATGCAGCATCGCAATATCGGCGTTCTGCATTAATTCTTCACAATCAGCGGCATCATTAGGATACAAAGCAATGCCTATCGATGAGCTAATATTAATGACCTTATTATCAATTAAGTAAGGTTGTACTAAAGAGGTTGTAAGTTTTTCAGCACAGCGACTCACTTCATCGACACAGCTAATATCCTCCAATAAGACGATAAACTCATCACCACTTTGACGACCGACACTATCTTTGTCGCCAACAATAGCGTTAAGACGATACGCCACTTCCACCAACAGCTGATCTCCCGCAGCATGACCGTAGATATCATTGACTTGCTTAAAGCGATCTAAATCGATAAATAACAATGCCAACTGATTATTACCGTTATGTAATATCGCTTGTTCAATACGATCTCGAATCAAACTGCGATTTGCTAAATGAGTTAGAGAATCAAAATTAGCGAGATATTTAAGTTTGTTTTCAACTTTTTTCTGCTCACTTAAATCAGATATAACAATCACATAATTATCGATCGTCTCATCGCCGATTGCTGATATTGAAATCAATACTGGGATGTCAAAACCTGCAGGCACCTTAACCACATCTTCGTGGATAAATTTTTGCTCTAACGATAACTGCTTGATATTAGATATATATTGCTCCAATTGCCGTCTACTAAACAAGCTGTTAATCGTATCAATACTGAGTTTTTCGCCGCGTGAAATAAAGCGTTTGTTAAATGCAGGGTTGGAAGTTACAGGCACCAGTTTATTATCTAGAATCAATAACCATTCGTTCATCTTCCTTAGTGCTTGACCATACAGCTGCGCCTGCAATTCGCTGGCTTTGGTCGCATTAACATTAGTGTAAGTTCCAGTAAACAATACAGGTTGATTACCAACGCTGCACGCCGATGCTTTGCCGAGATCGCGAAACCAAATCCACTGACCATCACTATTTCTCACGCGATAGGAAACATCCCAATGATCGATTTGGCCGTCGGTAAATAGTTGCCACATTTCCCTTAGTTTAGCGCCATCTTCGGGATGGATATAGGTGAAAAAATCTCCAATATTCATCACTTCCGGCACTTGATGCCCGAGCTCAATCATGCGTTGCTGAATAGACTCTCCGCTGCGCTTGTCAAAAGACCAGATACCACTATTACTGGCAGTTAGCGCTAACGTCGATTTTTGTTGCTCGTTGAGTAATTGATCATGGGCGCGCTGCAATATCGCTTGTTGCTTAACCCTGCGCAGATAAAAAATACCGAAACTCACAGCAAAGAAACAAATATAGGCCAAGACAGCAACAGGTGAGGTCAGTGGATTGTAATTAACCTTAAATTTATAAAATGTGGGATCACTTAAAGCCCCATTTTTTGACATTTTAGCTTGTATTTTCAAGGTATAGTGGCCGGGTTCAAGCTTGTTAAACTCCACCATATTTTTGCGATAATTATCGAACACCGCCGCATCTTTACCAATTAACTCGATGCGATACAGCAGCTTATGTTGTAGCGCAAAATCAAAGGTAGAAAAACTAAACGACAAGCCAAAATCATCGTGTCCAAGCTCTAGCATTTTTTCAGACAAAGCTAATGGCGTCAGTGTTTTCATTTGCGAAGAAATAGCTACTGCCACGAGTTTTACTTTTGGAGGAACATTCTTTACATCTTGCACATTTTTCGGGTCAAAATGCAGTAACCCCGCGGCAGTGTTAAATGCTAAATGTCCATTATCGAAGCGTCTAGCAACTTCATAAACTTCACTACTAATTAGCCCATCTGCAGCAGAGTAAAGTTGAATATCACCTTTCTTATCAATCAGGTACATACCTGATTGAGAGCTTACCCATAAATTGCCATCAGAGTCTAAGTTTAATGCATTTAATCTTACATCCTTGAGACCTTCAGACTTCCCTAGGGTGCGCTGTACTTTGTAATTTTTATCGAGCTCTACAACACCAATACCGTTAACAGCTAGCCAAATATGGCCTTTAGTATCTTTTTTCCAATCACTGACATACTTGTAATCATGAAAGTGAAAATCCTCAATTTTATATCGTGTTTGATAAGTATCTTCTATGAAATCATATTCTAGTAGGCCACCAGTAGTTGCCAGTAAAACAGTATCTTTTCCTGAAAAACTAGATAAAAAACTGGCAGATGCTTCGGGGGCAAAGTCTTTATTCAATCTTGTGAGTGGCTTAATACTATTTAACTTCAAGTCCAGCAGAAAGTGTCCCTTCGACGTTAAAAAGACAAACTGAGAGTCAGTCACTTGAAATAAAGAACTAGGATAGGATTCCACAAACTCACGATGGAGAGCCGGCTCTATAGAAGATGGCACCACTGTCCCTGATTCAGGATCGAATAAAGTTAACCCTTCACCATGCCACAACCAGTATTTACCATTACTCTGCGGAAAGATTCGATAAATAGTGTGTCTTCCCCATGTCGCTTTCTCATCGTTCGACGAAAAAAAGATCTCGACTTCACCAGTATTTGAATCAATTTTATTTAAACCATTCCCCGTGCCAACCCAATATACTCCGGCTTCAGCTTCCAAATAATCAAATACTGTAGAATCGGATATTTTTAATTTAGACAGACGACTGAAACTAGAAAATCGCCTAACCTGCGGATCGAAGCTGAAAAAGCCTTTGATTTGAGATGACAGCCAAATTAAACCAGATTTATCACGGAAAACATGCTTTACATTGTTATCGGTGATCAAAGGGTCAATATCAGAAAAAGTCGCAACAGGTGTTAGCTGGGTCGAGCTCATATCTAAACTGAATAGGCCTTTTTGAGTACCGACAAAAACTTCATTGTCTACAGCAACCATACTCCAAATATTGAGTTCTGGTATCAGCATACCTAGTGCTGACTCAGTTTCGACGTCATAACGATAAAGTCCTTGGACAGTCCCTATTAACAAATCGCCATTGGATGTTCGCAAAAAACTCTTAGTATTTGTATTATCTATTGTTTGCTTAGCGCCTTCGGGTAAATGCTGCAATTCTCGGGTCGTTGCAGTGGCAATATCATAACGTTTTAAACCTAAAGAAGTCGCGAGTAACAACGTATTTTCTTGATGGGTAATCGCTCTAATACCATGCTCATCATTTTCAAGCGTATACACAATACTGAGCTTTTGATTCGCCAAATCATATTTCAAAAGGCGTTGACCAATAGCTAGCCACAAAACATTTTGAAATTCATACGCAAAATCAACAGACATACTTTCTGAGCTGATTTCAGTGAGTTTGCCACTAAATATCTGTTCAACGGCTAAGGATTCAGGAGAAAGTAAATAGGCACCATTAAAATATGTACTGACAAAGATTTTGCCGTTGCCCAACTTTAATAGAAAAACAATACCATCACTAGCAAAGCGATTCTCCGGGCCGGGGACTTCTTCAAAGGTATAACCATCGAATCGATTGAGTCCATATTCTGTCGCAACCCACAAATAACCGAAGTCGTCTTGCACGATTTGGTTGACCATACTTTGTGACAAACCATCTTCAACAGAGTAGTTTTTTAGATAACGGCTGTATTCAGCAGCGAAACTCGTAAACACGCATGCCATCAAAACAATGGCAATTAATAGTCCCCAAAATGCTTTTATTTTCATAGGCAGCCACGCGACGATAACGCAAACAAGTCGTTATGCTTAAATTAATAATATGTTACAACTTTCATATTAGTTATATCTCATGTATCAATGAATTACCAAGTAAAGCCAGTATAAAATTTGTGATTTTTTGCCATTGGTCAAGAAACTATCTATTTATCTGAAAACTAAGTGTATCAAGGCTTTTAAAGAGAATAATTATCAACTTCAATCAATAATCAATCCATCAACCGCCGGCGAATGTGTATTCCAATAAAAACTTCAAACATAGCTGTAAAATTAATGTGAACAACATCAATAATTTAAATTTGAGGCCATTTTTCCAGCACTTTGTTACTATTTACGCTTAACAGCACTGACATTAGAATTAATACTCAACCCTAACGTAAGGAGTGTTTGATGAATTTTTCAATTAATCAGTCTTCATCACTTAGTTTTATCGAACAGGCGCAGAAAAAGCACGAAGAGGAAACGGAGAAACTCTCGTCAGGATTTAAGATCAACCGCGCAGCAGATGATGCCGCGGGTTTACAGATTTCTAATCGTCTTACTTCGCAAATTAATGGCTTAGATCAACAAGCCGTTAACTCTCGCGATCAAATCAATTTAAACAATGTTGCTTCAGCACAGTTGTCTTCGATTACCAGTAGCCTACAACGCGCCAATGAGCTAGCGGTTCAAGCTGGTAGCCCACTGTCAGACAGTTCTGCTATTCAAGGTGAACTCGATCAAATTACTGGCGAAATTAATGCTATTGCGGGTCAAGCCTTAGGGAACGACAGCTTTATTTCTGGTTTAGATGCCAACGATCCAGCGGCATCACTAGCGGCGGTTGAAACCGCACTAGCCAGTGTTGGCGAGCAAGCTTCTAGCCTAGGCGCTCAATCTAACGGTCTACAAAGCCAAATTAGCACTTACGAAATCACTAGCACTAACAGCAGCGCTGCACGTTCTCGAATTCGCGATACTGATTTTGCTCAAAGCACTAGCGAGCAGCAAAAGAATGATATTCTTTTACAAGCATCATTAAGCATTAAGAAAACCGAAGAAGAGCGTAAAGGGCTCCTCTTCAATCAAATGGTTTAACGGTTACACTGGTTTAGTACTTGCCTAGTGCCCTTCGGAACTCGTTGGGTAACCAAATAAAGCCTTATATCGAGCGCGCCACGAGTTGGCGCGTTTTGCTTGTTTAAGCATATGAATCCACTGATGAAAGCTAATTTTAATGGGATTGTTGCTGTTTAGCTGACCGACAATACCAAATTCACAAGGCTCATTTTCATCCTCTTCCACATAAGTGCCGAACATACGATCCCAAATCACTAACACTCCAGCGTAATTGCGATCGATGTAACGCGGGTTAATCGCATGATGCACACGGTGGTTCGATGGTGTATTGAAAATCTTCTCAATAACCCCTAGTTTGCCAATAATCTTGGTGTGAACAAAAAACTGAAATGCCAAGTTAAGTGCGACCACAGCAAACACCAATACCGGATCAAACCCAATCACTATCATCGGCGTCCAAAACAGCCACATACCAGCAATGGGATACATTAGTGATTGCCTAAAGGCGGTCGAAAAATTCATGTGGGTTGAACTGTGATGGGCAACATGCGCCGCCCACATCCAATGAATGTTGTGTGATGCGCGATGGAACCAATAATAGAGAAAATCTTGCAATAAAAACGCGACAAACAAAGTTAAGGCACTAATTTCGATGTCCCATAATCGATATTCGTGCAGCACGTAAAACCACGGCATTAAAATCGCCAGCGCAATTGCATCTGTGCCTTGATGTAGCAACGCTAACACCGTATTTGCCGCCGAATCTTTTAACTCATAATGACTGCGATACTTTATAAATTCATAAGCGATAAACAGCCAAAATATCGGGCTAATGGCCAATAAAATTAGAGTGACATCCATTATTTAGCCTCCCCGTCAAAATAATCTCGCAGTTTCATCAAACCCTGACTAATATCCTGATTTATGACTTTTTGAACAATAAAGCTCGGCTGCCACCACTGCGCCTTACAGGTAATGAAATAATTAAGCTGACAACCATCCCCAGTATCGATGAAATGAATACTGCCATAATGATTATTCACCGGCTTAGTACCAATAATGCGATAGTGGATGCAGTTTTTGGTAACAGCGACGATCTCTTCGCAAAACTTTTGCCCGCGCATGGTGATTTCGCGAATTAAGCCAGCACCGGAGTCACACTGCTGCGGCTGCTTAATAGCAAACTTGCCATCAAAAAAGCGTCCTAATTTATCGTGTTCAAGCAGCACTGTACGCACCTCTTCAGCACTTGCATTTATCGATTGCGATAGAGATATAGTGATCATTTCATCACCCAATAAAATTTAGAATGCTATTAAGATAGAAAAATTCCCCTTGGCAAACTTGCCGTGTTGTGACAAGATTTTTGTCTTTAGACGACAAATAATCATAATAACAAACTCAGTCCGATGAAAAACTCCACTTCGATTAGTTACTTTAACGGTGTCTTGACCTATCTAGAGCAACAAGGCATAGCTCGCGATACCGCGCTTGAGGCGATTAATTTCAGCGATTTTGAAAACTATGCCGACCCGCAGCGAGTATCTCTTAGCCATTATTCAGCGTTATTGGAATTTGGAAAAAAGGCCACCAACAATCCGCTATTCGGCTGCTATCTTGGCGCTGATATTCATAACGCCGATTACGGTGTGTTGGGCTTTCTGATCGAGTCCTGCGAAAACCTCGGTAGCGCCATCAATGATTTATTGAAGTTTGATCGAATCGTCGCCAATATCGGCAACTGCGTGTTTAGCCATAATCTTGAGCAAGCGAGTATTGCTTGGACCCCGCATAGCGAATGTAGTGAACAAGTGGTGCTGCGCAATATGGCAGCGTGGTTTACCACCACAACCCAGCTTATCGGCTATACGCTGGCGCCTAGCAGTGTCAGCTTTGTCTATCCATTTCCTCAAGAGCAGCTCCAAGAGCTCAGAAAGTTATTTAATTGTCCGGTCTATGGCAATGCTGAGACCAACAAGATCGAATTTCCTTTTGAATTTCTCAATCTCGAATTTCGCAATGACAACCCGCAAATTCACCAAGCCTTAATGGCCTTGTCACAAGAACAACTGAGTAAACTCAACGACAACGATCTCGCTAAAAATCGCGTCGCCGATCTACTCAGTACCAAGGTCGATTTAAATAACTGTACCCTGATCCGCTTTGCTGCCGCATTACATGTGTCACCTCGTACTCTGCAACGCCAACTCAAAGCCGAAAATCAACAATTTGGCGAACTGCTCGACAGCGAGCGCCAACGTCGCGTAATCGCCTTAATTGGCAAAATGCCGCTGGGAGAATTATCACAGCAACTTGGGTTTAACGAACAAAGCTCATTAAATCGTGCCTTTAAACGCTGGTTCAATTGCACGCCTAAAGCTTACTTACAAAAACAGTCGCAAACGCGGGGCAACGCATGAATACTTCCGCCACGCTGTTATTTTTCTTTAGCGCCTTAGGAGCGTTTAATGGCTTATTACTCAGCGGGTATTTGTTGCTAGCGAAAAGGCGCAACATCGCCAATATCTTCTTGTCGATGTTGCTATTGATGGTGAGCATCCGCATTAGCAAATCGGTGTTTTTCTTTTTCAATCCACAACTCGCCAACGAATTTCTTCACCTTGGTCTTAGCGCCTGTTTATTGATTGGCCCTTTCTTGTATTTCTACAGCGCCAGTGCGATGAATAAACTCGATAGCATGTGGCTATCGTGGAAAATACAATTAGTCAGCTTTATCGGGATTATTGGCTACACATTTTGGCAAGTGCCCTACGCCAAAGATTCCGAGACTTGGTCACTATTCTTCTATTTGATTAATCGCATTTGGCTGGTGTATATCCTACTGGCAGCTTATTGCGCCCGTGATGTATTGATAAAGCTCTGGCAAGAAAAACGGCTCAATGACGCTAACGACATTACCTTAATCAGTGTGCTAGTCGGTGTTAGTTTAATTTGGCTGGCGTATTTTACTTCCCATTACACCTCATACATTGCAGGCGCACTCTCGTTTTCGGTCGTGCTCTATTTGAACTTACTGTTTTTCGCTTTGCGCAAGCGGGTAGTCAAGGAGCCGGAAGCGGAAAAATATAGTGATAAAAAAATCGCGCCAGAACAGGCAAACCAAGATATAGCAGCGCTTAAACAGTTATTCACCCAGCAGCAGTTACATCGCGACGCTTCAATCACCCTCAATCGCGTCGCCAAACGCCTAGGTAAATCGGCGCCCTATTTGTCACAACTCATCAATGACAATATGCAGTTAACCTTTGTCAACTTCATCAATCAATATCGCATTGACGATGCCAAGCAACTGCTCAAAACACAGGATATGAAAATCGACGATATTGCGCTGCAATGTGGCTTTAACTCGACATCAACTTTCTATGCTGTATTTAAGAAACATACCCAGTTGACGCCAGCGGCCTTTCGCAAAAACAGCGCTAATAACGACGTTTAAAGGAAAATATAAACGGTAGGAACTATGCCACCAGCTAGCACTAACCAGCCACGACGTAGGCGCCACGGACTGTGTTTTCCTTTTACCATAAACAAAGCTGATAGCGATAAGAAAATGAGAAAGGCGGCGTAAAGATCAGAAAAAGCAATCCAACCGTTTTGCGCTTCATTGAGATGCAGACGGTTAAATTGCTTAAATACATGTCTCGGCCTAACGTGCTCAAATACTGCCTTTTTTGCGGTAAAGCTCAGGGTTAAGGTACCACCTTCTTCAAAAAACACCTTATAGATTTGCGGTGATTCCCAATAGGTGGCGCGAATGTCTTCACCAATATCAAATTTAGCTAACAGCGTCTGATTCAAGGCTTCATCTGACAAACTGTTGTCCAGCATCACCTGCTGCTCTTGGCGATCGACAATGTAATTGGGATTCCAATGGCGCAAATGATTTAACGCAATACCTGAAATCGCAAAGACTAGCGTCAGTCCAATACAGAAATAACCGATATCGCGATGTAACTCTCGATTTAACCGAAACCAGTTTATGCCCTGCTTTCTAGTCAAGGATTTTCACCCCAATTGGCGATACTTGGTAAATTGACATACCAGAGGTTACGGACGCCAAATCAAAGTTTTCACCAGCGCGCTTAGCCAAAGCAGCCTTGTAACGTTGAGTTTGCTCAAGGCTAAGTTTAATTTCTTTTAAATAGCCAGTTGCTAGCGCGTGACGGCCTTTAGCACTCATAGGAAAAACCATGTCACCGTCGCGTACTTTTATGCGTAGCTTTTCAAAACGCGCGTCAGAAGCAAGGTTCATCCAACAACCACGCTTTTGGCATACACCAACGATAGTGCCGGCCACGGTCACTTTTTTATCGAGGTAGTCTTGCGGAGACGCCAATAGCTTAGAGATTTTCATGGTTTCTTTAGCGTTAACAGGTTCGCCGAAAGTCAGTTCCTTGGCATTAACACTAACGGCTATGGCAAAGCTTAGTAATACAGAGGTAATTAAAGCGCGCATGGGGATTCTCCAAAAATTGTTTTTGTGGACGAGTTTTTACCACGGAACAGACGCGCTTGAAAGAGCCAAACAAATATAAATGGTAATTATTTGTGTTTAATCAAATCTACTATTGAGTTAATACCTGATAAGTTTGAATATCTTCTGGTGTCATCCAGAAAATATCGTCAGCTGGAGCCGCTTCTAGGGTGTACCAATAAAAAGACGTCGGGATACCCATTTCCTTGTAATAATCGAGATATTTAACGTGATCTTGATGCTCACGTGGGTAATCTAATGCCTCTTTCTCACCATCGCTCCAAGAATGGACGCCAAGCTTAGCACCCGTTTCAATGGTGCGAGTTACCCCAGCTAAAAACATATCTGTGCCACCAGAAGCCACCATACCATCGGCGGGAATATGGGTTGCTACGCCGTGCTTTCTAATCTCCCGCGATGCTAGTAAGTTGATTTCATCATCAATTGAGCCTGGCACATTAACCATCACAATGCGTTTTACTTTTGGGTGTTGCTTGAAAAGTGTTTTTACATCGTCCAAGGTATTGCCGTAAATAACCCCGTTCATATACACGGTGTCACTGTTGCTATTGCCGTCTTTAAACGTGAACTTAGCCCCTTGTTCATCCGCCGACCACAACATAAATTCCTGCATGCTGGTGCAACCAGAAACAACTGAGGTTACAGCGATAAAGGCACCAACCAACAATAAACGATAACGAGATTTCATATAAAACTTCCTAACTAGTCAACATGACGATAGTGTGTCAGTTTTCACGCCATCAAATTGTAAGAAAGTGATCAAACTTTGTAGGCGTTGTCATCTATTCGCCACACAACTGCCAAAAAAGTTAACTATTACTGTCACATAGTGTTTTTACTCTATATCGAAATTTTCTTTAACCTTCATATGGATAGCACAATGTTTAAAAAATCTCTGGCTGCAATAACAGTATCAACCATCCTACTTACTGGTTGTGGCGGTGACTCAAACAACGCCAAAACAGAAACCCCAACACCTCAACCAACAGCACCGGCAGCTGGCCAAGTTAAGAACGTGATTCTAATGATTGGCGATGGTATGGGCGCGCAACAAGTCGGTCTTTTAGAAGAGTATGCCCGCCGCGCTCCAAACTCTATCTATAACGATAAAGGCAACCAAACTGCGTTATCAACACTCGCTAAAGACGGTTTGATGGGCTTGTCGCTTAATGCACCTCATGGTGACAAAGGCAGTCTAGTTGTCGATTCGGCATGTTCAGCGACACAACTTGCAACTGGCCTTGCGTCTGGCTCAGAAATGATTGGTTTAGATATTGACGGTAACATTGTGGAAACCATCCTCGAAAAAGCCAAGGCGCAAGGTAAGGCAACAGGCCTAGTTTCTGACACTCGTATCACTCATGCAACACCTGCTGCTTTCGCTTCACATCAACCACATCGCTCACTGGAAGACCAAATAGCGGTTGAGTTAGTAGAATCAGGTAATGTCGATGTCATGTTATCTGGCGGCGCACGCGTATTCTTGCCAAGTGATATCAAAACCAATACAGACAGCCAACAAGTAATGGCTGATTTAGGTGCGCCAACAAGCGTTTACAAGAAATCAAAACGCAAAGACGATCGCAATGTCATTGTTGAAGCAAAAGACGCTCACGGATACCAAGTTGCATTCGACAACACACAACTACAAGCACTAGATGGCGATAAGATCTTAGGCCTATTTGCTAACTCCGGTATGGCTGACGGCATCGCTTACACCGCCTGTAAAAAAGATAACAGCTGTACTCAGCCATCACTACGTGAAATGACGCTAAAAGCTTTAGATGTGCTAAGCAAAGACGAAGATGGCTTCTTCCTAATGATCGAAGGCGGTCAAATTGACTGGGCTGGCCACCAAAACGACGCAGGCTGGATGCTGCACGAGCTAATCAAATTCGACGAAGCAGTTGCCGCAGTGCACGAGTGGGTTAAAGATCGCCAAGATACTTTAGTCGTTGTAACTGCCGATCACGAAACAGGCAGCTTCGGTTTTAGTTACTCGCGCAAAGACTTACCGCAAGCAGTAACACTGTCAGGCGACGGTATGCAAGGGCGCGACTATCAACCAAACTTTAACTTTGGTCCTTTAGCAACTCTCGACAAACTTTACGCTCAATCAGGTACCTTCTACGACATGATGGATGCTGTAAATGGCGATTGGGACTTTAGTTCTACCACAGGCCAAGAATGGGCTGATGCGATTAATGCTAAGAGTGAAATCAAGGTATCTGCACAACAAGCAGAGCCAATCACCGAGCGTGAAAACAACGAATACTTCGTCGATGGCCACAAGTATTTAGCCGCTGATCAATTCCCGAAAATCGTCGACTTTAAAGAGTTCTACGTTTACGGCGATGAGATCCACGGCAACCTAATTGGCCGCGCATTAGCTGCCGATCAAAATGTTGTCTGGGGTACAGGGACCCACACCGCCGCGCCAGTGCCTGTTTACGCATTCGGGCCACAAGATATCATCGCTAAATTCTCAACGATGCAACATCATGTTGATTTAGGTCAGAAGATGATAGATGCGTTGATAGCGAAATAACTGGCCAATTTAGTTATAGTGATACTTTGGTGTGCTTATAAACTCTTCTGTCTATTTCAAAGAGTCGAAAGCACACCAGTTACTTTCTTTGCGTCGCCAAAGAAAGTAACCAAAGAAAGGCGACCCGTGTTTTATCGCTGCCCTTAAATGATAAATTGCCTGCTCAATACCGTATTTGATCCGCATCCCTGCGGCAAATACTCAAAAACCATCCATGATTTTTGTATTGGACAATTTCTAATTTAAGGCAATAAAAGTCGGGATTGATCCGCGCGAAAAGCTTCCTAAAAAACTCTACAAACTTGTTGTACGTAAGCCAATTTCTACAATTTTTCTAAAAACTCTTCATGATCACTCATTTGCGCTACTGAGCGCTGAATAAGGGTATCTAGATTATCCATTAAATCCGTTAGCTGCTCGTCAGATAACGTACTGGCCATAGGGTGTGTATCATGCGGTGTAATGCCCTGCCCTAGAAGCACTTGTTGCCAAGCGACTTCGGTAAATAAATCATCTTGCTCGCGAAATACCTTGCCAGTTTGTTCGAATAAATCGATTTTACGGGCCAGAGACGGTGGGACTTCCATGCGTTGGCAATGTTGCCAAAAGGCACTGTCGTCGCGCTGATTAGCTTTGTAGTGCAAGATAATAAAATCGCGGATGTTTTCAAATTCCATTTTCGATTGGCGGTTGTATTCATCAACTTCACACGATTTTATACCGTGGTGTGGGAAGCATTTTAATAAGCGAATTACTCCCATTTGAATAAGGTGAATACTGGTAGATTCCAACGGCTCTAAAAAGCCACTAGATAAGCCAATAGCAACAACATTGTTGTTCCACTGCTTTAGACGACGACCGGTTTTAAATTTAATAAAATTAGGATCAGCCAGTGCCTTGCCAGGAAGCGATTCGCGCAGCGTATTTTCTGCTTGCTCATCACTCATATGAGCGCTGGAATAAACCATGCCATTGCCCATGCGGTGTTGCAGCGGAATATGCCAGCACCAACCAGCGTCTTTTGCCACACTGCGGGTGTAAGGCGCTATTGGTGTTGGTGACTCACAAGGAATAGCCACAGCGCGATCACAAGGTAACCAATGGCCCCAATCTTCGTAACCCGTTTTTAGTGTTTGTTCAATCAACAAGCCACGCAAACCGCTACAGTCGATAAACAAATCACCACTAATTCGCTCGCCGTTTTCTAACGTCAATTCGGTAATATTGCCAGTCACTTGCTCTTGAGTAACATCAACTACCTTACCCTCAATGCGCTTAACACCACGTCCTTGGCTGTATTCAGACAACAACTTGGCATAAAGCGATGCATCAAAGTGATAGGCGTAAACAATACCCGGTAAGTTGGTGCCTGTGATGTTGGGCAACTTGGCAAACTTATTTTGTTTTGCCGCTTGATAATTCAAGGAAAAATCGCCAAAAAATCGATTTTCACCTAATGCTTTAGCACGCAAATAAGCATGGTGAAAATCACAAAAAGGTAGATTCTTACCCACGCCACCAAATGCGTGCATGTATTTAGAGCCTTGAGTACTCCAATTTTCAAACTCAATACCCAGCTTCATCGTGCCTTGCGTGGCTTTAAGGAACGTCTTCTCATCGATACCCAATGCGTTGTTGAGGTGAGTAATCGGCGGAATCGTCGCCTCGCCCACACCAATAGTACCAATCGCAGCCGATTCTATTAGCGTGATGTTATGAGTTTTCCCAAGCACCTTAACTAACAACGCCGCACTAATCCAACCGGCGGTACCACCACCAACTATGGTGATGTTTTTTATTTTATCCATTGCAAACTCCGTCAAAACACGCTCTGTATAATAAACTCTCTCGGTTTTGTTATCACTCATATTCGAGAGACTAGAGCGCTTTGAGAACGCCGCTCCTTGCCATTGCCTACATGGATGTAGGTACTTAGAAAATGTCTGGAACAATTTTCTGCCATGGCACCGCGGCATTGCGTTCACGGATGTACGTACTTAGACTTTGCAAGGAGCATAAAGTCTGACCGTTCATCCTGAACATAAAAAGCCCCTGCAACTCTCATTGCAAGGGCTTATCGTTTTATAGCTTAACTACCACAGATTACATCTTGTAGCTGAAGCCTAACAAGAACGAGCGACCGTATTGTTGGTAATCGCGAACTTGTAGTGCGTTGTCACCGCTTAACGACGTGAATGGTTCGTCTGTTAAGTTTTGACCTTGTAAGAAGATTGATAGGCCTTCTAGGTTTTCGAAACCAGCGTCACCGAAGTTGTAGCCGATTTGCGCATCAACGATAGTTTCGCCCAAGATATCAACTTGTTGCGTATCAAAACCAATGCCGTAAACATCGCCTTTAAAGTCACTACGCTTACGCATACTTACACGAGATTCGAAACCTGATTTCTCGTAGTAAAGCGTGAATGATTGAATACGCTCAGATAAACCTGGTAGCTCGTAGTCGTTGTCGTTCTGATCTTTAATGTCAGAAGATACGCTAGTGTGGCTGGCGATTAAACCTAAGCCGTCTAGGCTGTCGCTAATCATGTTGAATGGGAAAGTAATAGACGCTTCCCAACCTTTTAGCGTACCGCCGCCACCATTTACCTTACCAGAAGCCGTTGCTGTATTGCGGTCTGCTGGCGGAATATTGCCTGTTGCAGGATCTGCAACGCCAGTCATGTCTTGCTCATAGCTACCGTCGAAAATCCAATTACTTAGATCTT
The DNA here is from genome assembly GCF_022347785.1 of Psychrobium sp. MM17-31. Lineage (NCBI taxonomy): Bacteria > Pseudomonadati > Pseudomonadota > Gammaproteobacteria > Alteromonadales > Shewanellaceae > Psychrobium > Psychrobium sp. MM17-31. Next base: position 245,413 of record NZ_JAKRGA010000004.1, on the reverse strand, counting down.
TGTAGAAGTAAGCTAGCGAGAAGTAACCCTCTTGGCTGAAGTAATTTTCGTATGTGAAGTCGTAACCAATAGCTTCTTTTGGCTCAAGCGCTGTATTACCACCGCTAACGCTCCAGTAGTTACCATTGTCATCAGGTCGTTCTTGGCTGTATGTCGCACTTTGCGATGCATTCATGTCATCCATACGTGCACGAGATAACGTTTTCGCAGCACCGAAACGCAATGCTTGGTCATCGTCTAACTTAAGCGATAAGTTCAAGCTTGGTAAAACGTTGCTGTAGCTGTGCTCACGGTAGTTTGCAGGAGTAACAACTTTACCGTCGCGAACACCAAAAGCAGAACCGTCTGAAGACTGTTTAGTGTGAACATAACGTACACCAACATTACCTGTTAACGGCATATCACCGATTTCAGCGTTAATATCAGCTTTTACGAATGCCGCTGTGATTTTCTCTTCAACATTCCACGATTTAGTGGCGTGCGCTGGATCGCTGATGCTTTGTGCTGTTAACGAGTAGTAACCATCGTCGATTAGCGCCTGTGTGTCATAAGCAATCATGTTGCCCATGCCGATGAAATCTAATGAAACACTACCTTCGCGGTATTCTTCAGGAACAACTAAAGTGCCAGGGAACGCATTTAGCGTCATGTAGTAACCTTCAGACTTCTTGTTCTTTTCACGTGCGCGGTGTGAAACACCGTAGGTGATATCTGAAATTACTTCTGAATCAATTTGTTGTGTTGCAGCTAGTTTCAATGACATTAATTCATCATCGATTTCTGGTGCGTTGATGAAACCATCTTGTGCAGCATTTTCATATGGCGTACCAGCCGTATTAAACTTATCGTTTAACGCGCCATTCCAACCCCATGTTAATGGACCGCCCAATTGGATTAAATCAAAATCGCTGTAATCTAAGCCATGGGTGAATTTAGCGCCAGTATTACCACCGTCGAACGTGTAACCGATATCGTCTGCAACACCTTCATCGTTACCACGGCCTGTACCTGCGTAACTCTCGATACTCCAGATTTTACGTTTTACTTTAGAGTAGCTAATATCAGCATCAAGTGCCCAAGTCTCGTTGATTGTCCAGTTTGTGTTAAAACCTAGTGACGTTAAGTCAGCTTTACGCTCTTCAACATCATTACGAACAACAACGCGTTGACCTTTAGTAATAGCGCTCGTTACGAAACCTGTTGCTTCATCAACAGTTGCCGTTGCCGCGTCGATAGAGCCTTGACCCCATGCGAAAGGAACTTCGATACCACGTAAGATTTTTGTGTCTTTAAAATCAACGTATAACGCGTCAAATGTCATGTGAACATCATCGTTTGGCGATGCTTCAATCACTAACATAGTTGAATCGCGATCTAGCGTTGATGAACGTACGAATGGCTTAGCACCACCAAGAATCGAGAACTTGTTACCGCCAACTTCAAACTCTGGGTAACCCCAAGCGTTCCAGCGATTTTCTTGGTTTGGTGAGCTCATTGTTGAGTGAGCAAATGCAACACCAACAGTGTCATCAGCAAATTTATCTACGTATGAGAAAGTGCCACGGAAACCAGTGCGGTCGCCATCTGGGTTAAGCTTTTCTAAACCAGTTTGCTCAATTTGACCGTTGAACTGAATTACACGCTCGTCAACAGATAGTGGTTTGATTGTCTGTAAATCAATAACACCAGCAATACCTTCACCTTCTAATGATGAATCAGGTGTTTTATAAACCGTTACACCACTCATGATTTCCGATGGGTATAAGTCAAACTCAACGCCGCGGTTATCACTGATAGATACTTGCTCACGACCGTTAAAAGTCGTGCTTGATTCATTTTCACCGAAACCACGGATAGTTACGCGACTAGCACGGCCATCTAAACGTTGTGCTGCTAAGCCAGGTAGGCGAGCGATTGATTCGGCAATAGAAGAGTCTGGAAGTTTACCGATGTCTTCAGCTGACAGCGCTTCAACAACGCTAGATGAATAACGCTTAGTGTTTAACGATTGAATAACACTGCGGCGGAAACCTGTTACTTCAATGGTTTCAACAGCTTTTTTAGTTGCTTCGGCAGCTTTTTCTTTATCGGTTTTCTTATCGGCATCGGCCGCGTGAACCGTACCAGCTAAACCGGCTGAAATTAACGCCAGCGTCAGCAAACTAGGCTTAAACTTCGACATACTTAGACTCCACTTTTTTGATTTTTATTCTACTTATATAAGGCAAGCGTTAATGTGATTTGGCTTACCGAAATAAAAGGTCGTGCTTACTTTTATAGTTTGAGGCGATACTACTCCCCTCTCTGTTTAACAAACAACCTTATGCATACGTATTCAAAGCCATTTTGCTACATTTCGTTAACATAAAACGCCACATTTCGGCGTTAAAAAAGCCACAACAACACAAATAAATTATTGTTTTTAAAGAATAAAAAAATCAATGTAAAAAAGTGTGATTCCATCGATGTTATGCATACGTATGCAGTAGTATTGAACAAATTAGCGAACCTAACGTATTCTGCCTGCAACTTAAATTGGCCTAGTTTCACAATGAATTTAGCCAATAAATAGCATGTGTTCACAGAAACACAGCAGCAATGATTGAGGTTGATATGCAGCATACTCCTTGGTGGCAAGGCGCCGTGATTTATCAGGTGTACCCACGCAGTTTTATGGATTCGAATAACGATGGTATCGGTGATCTACAAGGGATAATCGATCGCTTTGATCACATCGAATCACTAGGAGTAGACGCCGTATGGGTATCGCCATTCTTCAAATCGCCAATGAAAGATTTTGGTTATGACATCAGTGATTATCGCGATGTAGACCCGTTATTTGGTGAACTTAAAGATTTTGACGCCCTTATCGCTCGTGCTAATCAATCAAACATCAAAATCATTATTGACCAAGTGCTGAGCCATACTTCAGATCAGCACCCTTGGTTCGAGGAATCACGCCAAGACAAAACCAATCCAAAAGCCGATTGGTATGTCTGGGCCGACCCGAAACCCGATGGCACAGCGCCAAACAATTGGATGTCGATCTTTGGCGGCACAGCTTGGCAATGGGAGCCCCGTCGTGGCCAATATTACCTACATAATTTTTTAAGTAGCCAACCGGATCTCAACTTCCATAACCCCGATGTTCAAAAAGCAGTTTTAGACAATGTTGAGTTTTGGCTTAAACGCGGTGTTGGCGGTTTTAGATTAGATGCAATTAACTTTTGTTTCCACGATAAACAGCTACGCGATAATCCAGCTAAACCCAAGGAATTACGCGCAGGTCGCGGCTTTAGCGAAGATAATCCGTACGCTTATCAGTATCACTATTACAACAATACTCAGCCAGAGAACCTCGAGTTTATGGAGCAGCTGCGTCAGTTGTTTGATAAGTACGATGAGGTGGTCAGCCTTGGCGAAATCTCTTCTGAAGACTCACTCAAAGACATGGCGTTGTATACCCACAACAATCAGCGTTTGAATATGGCCTATAGCTTTGAGCTATTAACCGATGATTTTTCAGCGCAGCACATCAAAGATACTGTCTCGTCATTAGAAGAACAAATGACAGGTGGTTGGCCGTGTTGGGCGGTGAGTAATCACGATGCAGACCGCGTTGTTACCCGCTGGGGCAAAGGCAAAGAAAACACTCAATTAGCACGCATGCTCGCAGCAATGCTTGGCTCACTCAAAGGCAGCATCTGTACCTATCAAGGTGAAGAGCTCGGTTTAGGGCAAGCAGAACTAAGCTTTGAAGAGCTGCAAGATCCATTTGGCATTACTTTCTGGCCACAATTTAAAGGGCGCGATGGTTGTCGTACTCCAATGCCGTGGCAACAAGATGCAGTTCATGGTGGCTTCTCACAGGTGAAGCCTTGGCTACCGGTATCTGCTGCGCAATTGCCACTAAGTGTCGATGCCCAAGAGCAGGATCCACGATCGCCGCTCAATAGCTACCGCACCTTTATGAAATGGCGTAAAGCCCACAGCGCGCTAGTAACTGGTGACATTGAATTTATTAGCACCGACGATAATGTCTTGCTGTTTATTCGCCATTGTCCACAAGCAGAAAAACAAAAAATCCTCTGCGGTTTTAATTTCAATGAACAAGCCACCGAGATCAAGCTGACGCAAAATATCGTCGAATTTATCGATGCGTCGCCGTTCGTAATGGACACTAGTTCGCTACCATTAGATACAAACTCTCTTCATATCGATGGATTTAGCGGATTTTACGCCCACGTTGAATAACACAATTTAATTAAAGCCAACCACTGCGTTGGCTTTTTTACAAAAATACAATAATAAGTAAAAGGTGACTTATGAGCATTGCAACATCATCACCTAATGCAACCAGCAGCCAGCCAAATAACGGCTACGGTTTCGCATTAGTGAGTCTAACTTCCCTGTTTTTTATGTGGGGCTTTATTACCTGTCTTAACGACATTTTGATCCCGCATCTGCAAAGTGTGTTCTCATTAACCCACTTCCAAGCCATGCTGATTCAATTCTGTTTCTTTGGCGCTTATTTTATTGTTTCAATTCCAGCGGGTATCCTTGTTAAACGCATCGGCTATAAAGGCGGTATTGTCACAGGCTTAATCATCGCCGCCATCGGTTGTCTGTTGTTTTACCCGGCTGCATCGATGCAAGAATATGCTGTTTTTCTAGGTGCACTCTTTGTACTAGCTTCTGGTATCACCATCTTACAAGTTGCCGCCAATCCTTATGTAACGGCGTTAGGTCCTGAAAAAACAGCGGCCAGTCGTCTTAATTTAACGCAAGCACTAAACTCATTCGGCACCACCATCGCGCCGTGGTTTGGTTCATTACTCATACTATCTGCAGTTGCCCACGATGTTAGCAGCATGACTGATGCGCAGCGCCTAGCGCAGGCTGAATCGGTACAAATGCCATATATTCTATTGGCATCTATGCTTCTTATTTTGGCGGCTATTTTCAGTCAATTAAAACTACCTGTAATCGATGCCATCGAAGATACAAGTGGTGAAGTAACAGACGACAGCGCATGGAATCACCGCCACCTTGTATTAGGTGCTGTTGGCATCTTTATGTATGTTGGCGCAGAAGTAGCAATAGGTAGCTTCTTGGTTAACTTCTTCGGTTTAGAAAATATCGCAGGTCTTAATCACGCCGATGCCGCCAAATACCTCACCTATTTCTGGGGCGGTGCTATGGTGGGCCGTTTCATCGGCGCAGCTGTGATGCAAAAGCTAGCTGCAGGTAAAGTGCTAGCTTTTAACGCTGGTGCAGCGGTATTACTACTCGTTATAACCATTATCGCCGAAGGTCAACTGGCGATGTACGCCGTGTTACTGATTGGCTTGTGTAACTCAATTATGTTCCCAACTATCTTCTCACTGGGTGTCGCGGGATTAGGCAAGGTAACGAGTCAGGGCTCGGGCATTTTGTGTTTGGCAATTGTCGGCGGCGCATTAATCCCACCATTGCAAGGTCTAATGGCTGACGCCGTAGGCATTCAACTATCATTCGCCCTACCATTAATTTGTTATATCTATATCGCTTATTATGGATTGATTGGCTCTAAGGTTGTGCCTGCGAAAAAATAACCCCTCAAGCGCCGCTTCCTCTCTCTAGCGGCGCTTTTCCGACCAATTTCAGATTACTTTTTAGCTGTTTGAGAGTCATCGTAAACTTAGGTATTATCAATGCTGTCATTCGCCAGAGAATCCACCATGAGAAACAAAGCTACATCCTTCGATATCGCCTATCACGCAGGCGTATCTCAATCGACGGTTTCTCGTGCATTAAGTGGCAGCCCACTGGTTAGTGAAGCCACTCGCCAGCGCATTCAAGCCATTGCCAAAGAGCTCAATTACAAGGTAGACAAAAACGCCAGTAATTTACGCACCCAAAGCAGCCATACCATAGCACTGTTGTTGTTTGAAGATGCGGCCATTGATGAATCCAATATCAATCCATTTTACCTTTCGATGCTCGGCAGCATTACCAAGGCCTGCGCTAACGCGGGCTATGATCTATTAGTATCATTCCAAGAAATGAAGGGCGACTGGCACGCAGAGTATGAAGATTGCCACAAAGCCGACGGCTTAATCCTGCTTGGTTATGGCGACTACTTGGCCTACAAGAAAAAGCTCAATCAACTCATCGAACAAGAAACCCATTTTGTGTTGTGGGGCGCCGATGACAAAGAGCTAAGTGCCACTTCGGTGCGCTGTGATAACCAACAAGGTGGCTTTGAAATTACTCAGCACCTGATTGAGAGAGGCCGCAAGAAAATTGGATTTATTGGTGAAGCAACCGAGGCAACACCTGAGCTGCTAGCCCGTTATAATGGCTATTGCAAAGCGCTCAAAGCCGGAAATCTAGCTTCAGATAAATCGATGCATATTGATGCCAAGATCAATGAGATCTCAGGCTATGAAGCCACAAAAACACTGCTCGAAAATCACAAAGATATCGATGGTATTGTCGCAGCCTGTGACTTAATGGCTATTGGCGCTATGCGAGCCATCACTGATTTGGGTTATACCGTAGGTGAAGAAATCGCAGTGGTTGGTTATGACGATATCTCAGTGGCACAATTTACCAATCCGCCGCTCAGCACAGTGCGCCAAGACACAACACTGGCTGGTCAGTTAATGGTGAAAAACCTTATCGAACGTATCCAAGGCAAGCCAACGTCAGGTTCAATCATCGAGCCACAACTCGTTATCCGCGAGTCTTGCGGGTAAAACTAGTCACTCCCGCAATCACTTTAAATACTGAATGTTCATAGCATTCAGTCATTTAAGATTTACTTTCCCAGTTGTAGTCCTCACAATTTGCCCTTACTATGCAAGCACGACTTGTTTATATCTGGAAAAAAAGTGGCGTCTGCAACCATTCTTATCGTCGATGATCGGCCCGACATTCGTTTAAGCGCAAGCTTTCTGTTAGAGGACAATAACTACCAAGTTCTCGAAGCTGAATCGCCTTATCAAGCGCAGCAAATCATCGATAAAAATTCTGTGTCGCTTGTGTTACTCGATATGAACTACGCGCTCGATACTACGTCTGGTGATGAAGGATTAGAGTTATTGCGATGGCTATCGAAGAATCACCCACAGGTTCCTGCAGTTGCAATGACGGCATGGTCGAATGTGGAACTAGCGGTAAAATCGATGCAAATTGGCGCCAGTGATTTCATTGAAAAGCCATGGAAAAATCAACGCTTACTTCAAGTTATTTCCCAACAACTCACCATGGCGGGGTTAAAACAACAAAATCAACGACTCCATCAACGCCTTGAGCCTGAGCCACAAAATAGCTACCAATGGCGCTCACCTTGTATGGTTAAGTTACTGCAGCAAATAGACAACGTGGCGGCGACCGATGTCGCGATTTTACTCACAGGCGATAACGGCACGGGTAAAAGCCAGCTCGCCAAACACATTCACCAGCGCTCGCAGCTGGCCGACAAGCCGTTTATTAGCGTCAACATGGGCGCTATTTCAGAATCACTATTTGAAAGTGAGATGTTTGGTCACACTAAAGGCGCGTTTACCGATGCGAAATCCAGTCGTATTGGCCGTTTTGAGCTAGCGCAAGAAGGCACGCTATTTCTTGATGAAATTGCCAATATTCCGCTATCGCAACAAGCCAAACTATTACGTGTGGTTGAATCAGGTGAATTCGAACCGCTTGGCAGTAGTAAAACTCAGCAAACACAATGCCGATTAATCAGCGCGTCCAATGGCGATTTCACGAAACTTATTGCTCAGGAGCAGTTTCGAGAAGATCTATTTTATCGCCTCAACACCCTAGAGTTTCGAGTGCCATCGTTGCGGGAAAGACTCGACGATATCGTGCCACTAGCCGAGCACTTTATGGCGGAGTTTGCCAAAAAATATAACCGCCAACCACCATCCTTTAGTCAATGTGCCAAGCAAGCGCTGCTCGCTTATCAGTGGCCAGGAAACTTGCGTGAACTAAGCCATGTGATTGAACGCGCTCTACTACTGTCAATGCCAAGCGACGACAATCCTGTGTTAAACGAAGCCGATCTTCCTATCACCACAGCGAGAAGTAATAGCGATACCATGACCTTTATGACGCTAGAGCAAGCGGAAATAAGCCTTATAGAACAAGCTCTGGCGCGCACCGAGAAAAACGTGCCACAGGCGGCGAAGTTACTAGGGCTTACTAAGTCTTCACTTTATCGCCGATTGGAAAAGTATGATCACATTGCACGCTAATCGCTCTCTGGAGTCTTACCTAGCTATTCGCTTTGTCTTGTTGACGGCAGTATTGCTCGCGTTATGTGGAGTCATACTTTATCAGCTTGAAATGGCACCGTGGAATATTGCCATTTTATTGGGACTCATCGGACTGTTTTGCGCCATTACACTAAATAAGATTTATCGCCGAATAATCGCAACATACGAGCGCAGCTTGTTACATATCGAGTCGATGCGCGTTGAAGATTATAACCAATACGCTAAGTCAGATTTTAAGCAAGGTACCGCTGCCGAATTGCATCAGCAACTTAGAGCCCTGAGCGAACATTTAGCAGAGCAAAAGTCCCGCTACGATCAGCACGCCTTTTTGGTGTATCAACTCATTGATCAGTTAAACATTCCGATTTTAGTCTTTAATCAAAAAAATAAATTGAGCTACGCCAATGGCGCATTTTCGATGCTTTATGCGCAGCCGTGGCAAATGTTTCGCAATGCCTCCCCCAAGCTACTCAACCTGAGTAAGCGTGATAATAAATGGCAGCTCGAGAAGCAAAGCCAGCAATGGCAAATTAGCCAAAGTGAATTCATAGACGACGGACAAACTCATCAACTACTTGTGTTCACCAACATCGAATCAGTTAAACGAGAAAGTCAGCAGACCGCATGGCAACAAATTATTCGGGTTATGAGCCATGAAATTCGTAATTCGCTAACTCCAGTGTCTTCGTTAGCGGAAAGCCTCGCCACGCGCAGCAGTAGCGAACGAGATCAAAAGGCGCTAGCGCTAATTCACGAACGCTGTCATCACCTGCAAGACTTTGTTAGTCGTTATTCGTCGCTATCTCAGCAATTTAATCTCGCGCCAAAACAAATAAACACCGCGCAATTAAAAGAGCGCCTTAACGGCCTGTTCAACGAGCAACAACTGGATATTTCGCTACACTGCCAATGGTTATGGGCCGACCAAACCTTTTTAGAACAAGTGCTTATTAATCTGATAAAAAACGCAGTGGAAGCCGGCGCAAATGATATTGCGCTCGCCATTAGTCAGCACGGCAAGCAACATGAGATAACAGTAACCGACAATGGTCACGGCTTTGCCAATCTCGATAATCTATTTGTCCCGTTATTTACTACCAAAACACAGGGCCAAGGTATTGGGCTTAATTTTTGTCGCAACATTGTCGAACAACACAACGGCTCTATCGCATTAGAAAACAACAAACAAGGTGGCGTGACTGTCACGATCAAACTGCCTAGCAACATCAGTTAAACAACAGACAATCCTCAGCTCCCTATCAGTCCGATATCGAAAGTAGCCAGTCCGATATCGGACCAACAACTGTCTCCATACTACCACAAACAATATAAATCACTGAATTATAAGAAGATTAAAGATTGGCACGCTCCTCGCTACACAACAATAAATTATCGAATAATTCCGAGGGCGTCATGGACGTAGTTAAAACAAAAAAGAAAGCCACGATTAATTGGTCTAACAAAACGTTGTTAGTGGTCGGCATCGCGGTGGTTGCAGTGTTAGCGCTTTGGGCTAATCAAAGTGCCAGTTCGGTATCAGTTAAGCGCGGCGAGATTTTGATCGACCAAGTTAAACGCGGCGATCTCGATGTGATTATCGAAGGATACGGCAGCCTCAAGTCAGACAAGCAGCAGCTTATTACGGCGTTTTCCCGCGCAACGGTTAAAGAAATCGTGCTTAAGCCCGGTGCTAACGTAAAAGCCGACAGCGTCATAGTGTTGTTAGATAACCCTGAATTACAACAGCAACTAGACAGCGCCAAGCGTGCCCTGAGTCAGGAAAAAGCCAATCTACGCCAACTAAAGCTCAATCAACAGCGTGAAAAACTCAATGAAGCTGCTGCATTGGCACAAATTAACGCGAACTACGAAACAGCTTCACTCAAACGTATTGCTGAAGAAAAACTAGAAAAGCAAGGCATCGTTTCGACCCTCACTTTCCAGCAAACATTGCTGAATGAGCAACAACTTAAAAAACGCATAGCCATTTTGAAACAGCGCCTAGCTCAGCTCGATTTAGTTCACCAAGAAGCAGTGAGCATCGCTCAAGATCGCGTTCATCAACAACAAGGCCTATTAGATATCGCCCAAGCTCGCCTCGATAAACTAACGGTACGCGCAGGTTTCGATGGTGTGTTACAGCGTCTATCAGTGGAATTAGGACAAAGCCTATCGGCAGGACAAGAAGTAGCATTGATCGGTAGCGTTAGCGACCTGATCGCCCTTATTCGCGTACCACAAAGCCAAGCACAACAAATCGAAATCGGCCAATCAACCATCATAGATACGCGCCGCGATAAGATTATGGGTACTGTATCTCGCATCGATCCTATTGTTGCGGACAATACCGTCGAAGTAGAAATTGAACTACCAGAGCAATTGCCTGCCAGCGCTCGACCAATGCTTAATGTCGACGGTATTATCACCGCCGATACCCTGAAAAACGTCCATTACATCCAGCGTCCACCAAGCATTAAATCCAATAGCAAGGTATCGCTTTATCGCGTCGATCCACAAACACAGCAAGCTGAGTTAGTTGAGCTGAAATTAGGCCGCCAAGCAGGCCGCTATATCGAAATCATTTCAGGAGCGAAAGACAATCAACAGTTTATCGTTTCCGATCTATCAAACATCACTAAAACCGCAACAGTGCTAGGCATTAAGTCTTAGTAGCGCATTAGTTAAACAACAAGGAATTACCCATGAAAAATATCAAAATAAAAATGAAAAACATCGCTAAGGTCTTTGAAACTGATGAACTCGAGACACATGCCCTCAAGAGCATCGATTTAGAGATTTACGAAGGTGATTACGTTTCGATTTCTGGCCCGTCTGGCTGTGGTAAATCAACCCTGCTCTCAATTTTAGGGTTGTTGGATATGCCAAGCGGCGGCGAGTACTTTATCGAAGACGTTAATGTTACCGACTTATCGTTGGATATGGCGGCGGAGATCCGCAGCAGTAAAATTGGATTTATCTTTCAGTCGTTCAATCTAATCGATGAATTATCCGTATTCGACAACGTTGCCCTACCGCTGCGTTATGGCAAAGCCAAGCTGAGCGATGAACAAATCAAAGCGCGGGTTCAAGAGTGTTTAGAACTTGTAGATATGAGCCATCGTATCAGCCACAAACCGAATCAGCTTTCTGGTGGTCAACAACAGCGTATCGCCATAGCTCGTGCGCTTGTTGCCAAACCAGCGATTCTGCTAGTCGATGAGCCAACAGGTAACCTCGATTCTAAAAGCGGTGATCAAGTCATGGATGTGCTAGAGCAGCTAAACAAAGCTGGCACCACTATTTGTATGGTAACTCACGATCCTCGTTACGCCGACATGGCAACGACTCAATTAAAACTGCTAGACGGCGCTATCTTAACTACGCCAAATCTTGAAACAGTTGAGCAGGAGGCAGTATGAGTCAGTTTTCCTACCAACAAAAACAGGCATGGGCAGGTTTAAAGAAAAAACCTGGTTTCATCGCAGCCATAGTCGCGACTATGGGGACGACACTCGGTGCTTTACTATGTGTACTTACCTTGGCTTACGTGTTAATTGCTAAGCCGTTGCCTTATCCAGATCAAGAGCAGCTGTTTCAAGTAAACAACATTTTTAGCAATAACAAAGGCGAACGCGTTGGCAATGCTTTCACTTACCCGGGTTTGGTGCACATGTATGAAAACCAAGAGGTATTTAGTGACTCAGCTTTACTTTATGCGTCTGAAGATGTGTTGATTAACTCACTTAATCAGCCAACGCTTGAAATGTTGTTTGTGACACCTGAATACTTCGGGCTTGTTGATGCACCTATGGCATTGGGTCGCCGCTTTGAAGAGACTGAAGCAAAAGATACAAACAATCCAGTAGCCATTATTAGTTATGACATGTGGCAACAACAATTTGCTGGTGACGAAAATATCTTAGGCAAGAAAATGGATTTTAGCGGCAATAGCTTTTCCATTGTCGGGGTGTTAGCGCAAGAATTCGTTGAGCCAGAACTTTATGAAACAGGTGTCAAAACTAGCGTATTTTTACCGTGGGACTACAATCACGCTAGCCCGCGCTTAAGAACAGCTTGGGGAAACATTAGCAACGCTCAAATGTACATTGGCAAGCTCACTACACCAATGACCATTAGCCAAATCAATCAAACGCTAACCGCTTTGGTTAATGACAAGTGGCAATCGGAAGTCATCTCGATCGAATTCTTCAAGGGCTGGAATATCGCGATGGATACCAAGAGCTTTAAGACCGAAATTCTTGGTGACAGTGAGCGCACGGTGTACCTATTGCTCGCTGGTGTTATAGGTTTGGTATTGATTGCTTGTGCCAACATCGCCAACTTGTTTATTTCTCGCACCGCAGAGCAGCAACGCCAATTGGCGATTCGCGCCGCCGTAGGTGCAAATAAAAAGCACCTATTTAGCACGATATTCGCCGAAACTAACTTGTTGATGCTACTTTCTGTAGGCATTGCATTAGTTATTGCCAGTGGTGGTTTCTATATGATGCAACAGTTGTTAGCACAACAATTACCGCGCGTTAATGAGCTATCTATCAACTGGTTTACGCTGAGCTGTGCCGTGGTGATCGCCTTTGGTTTGGCTGTGTTTTTCGCACGACTTAGCACCCGCATGATCAACTACAAAGCCCTTAATTCAACGCTGCAATCAAGCGGTAAAGGCACTGGCGTACAGGTGTCACAAGGTATTCGCAAATTGCTTATCATCAGTCAGGTGACTATAGTGACAACCTTGGTATTTATTAACATCAGCCTATTTCAAGACGCTAAAGGGTCGATTGAAAAGCCGCTAGGTTATAACACGGCCAATCTAACAACCTTGTCGTTATCAGTATCGGCGACTACGACACCACCTGAAGCAGAAAGAATTCCGGTGATGAACGAGCTGCGTCAAAAACTCATGGAATTACCGCAAGTTGTCGCCATCAATCAATCGAGTGCACCACTTAATAACTTTAGTCTCAACGCACAAACGTCAGTTGCTACTAATGAGCGTTTCGTCGTCAATACTAAGTTTATCGACCAGCACTATTTTAATATGATTGGCCAAACTATGCTCGAAGGCGATAACTTTACCGCAGCCGACATCAAGGATGGCAACGCAGTGATGATTATTAACACTGCGTTTGCTAAAGCCCTAGCGCCGGAAGGTAGCGCTATTGGTCAACAAGTTAGCTTTGGCGGCGATCAAGTTGCAACTGTTATTGGCATCGTAAAAGGGACCTTGTACCCAGGCCAAGAAGAAATTCCAATGCAAACTTATCGCCCTGGCTCACAAGCGAGTACGGTGATGACACTGCGTATTGCAGATGGCCAAGAGCTAACACGGGAACAAGCGGTTACCGTGCTCAAAGAGGTGACGACGCAATACACGGTATTTGATTTAGTGAAAATGGACGATCGCCGTGATGAAATGCTGTTTACCCAATACACCACAGCGGTAACTAGTGCCGTATTGGCCGTGCTAACAATAGTTCTCTCGGCAATAGGTTTATACGGTATCTTAAGTTACAGCACGCAAATGCGCGGCTTTGAAATAGGAACACGGATGGCCATTGGCGCTAAGGGACGTGACATTATCAAGCTTATCGTGCGCGAAAACACGGGCGCTGTGAGCATTGGTATGGTGATTAGCGTGATTCTATTACTTGGTGGCTATATCGGGTTCCAGAGCGAATTAGCTGATTACTTCTCGCTACAACTCATTCCGGTGTTTGTTGTAACGATAACGACCATTGCCGTTATCGCCTTATTCGCCTGTTACTGGCCACTACGCCAGTTCATTAACCGCCCAGCAATACATTCACTGCGCGGAAGTGAATAACACAATAGCAATAACAAACCGCTTACCCTAGGGGTAAGCGGTTTGTTATATCATTTCGAGCACCTTATTGATGGTGTTTAGGTTGCGCGCAGTTGCCGCCACGCCTAAGCAAGACTCCATGTTACTCGCCAATTTAGAGCGGCCAATACCTTCTGGTGCAAACAAATACAATACTCGACCATCCAACCGATATTGCTCGCTAGGCAACTGATATTGTTCAACCTTCTCATGCTCCAATTGAGGTGTTTTGCTACAGATAAAACAATGCACCGTTTTACCTTCTTGTTCCGCATAAGGATTTTTCGCAGCAATACTTTTAAACTCACTTGCCGTTATCGCCATAATCTGGGGCCGAAAGCCATACATAGTTTCAACGATATCGCCAACGTCCTTGGTCGGCTCATTACTGCTAGATAAAACGATATTTCCCGACTGAATATAGTGTTTAACATCGCTAAAGCCTGCTTCTTGTAGTGCTGTGACCAAGGGTTTCATCGCCACTTTATTGTTGCCGCCGACATTAATTCCGCGAAACAACACCACGTACTTGGTCATTATTGATCTCCTTGCGCAGCAGCTAACTTACTAATGCGACTGTATAAAATTTCCGATAATTCCCAGTTATATCCCTGAAAATTGGTGGTGTTAGTGAATTGAATAATCACGGTATCTGTCTCGCTATCGTAACGGGCAATACTTTGATAACCGGGAACTAATCCGGTGTGCTCAAACTTGTACACATCTTTGTAAATCGCCTGTTCTTTTTCGTTTAACAACGAACCATCATTTAACGCGCGTAAAAACACTGCTACATTTTGGGCAGTGGCAATCATCGAACCATAATAGTTTTGCTTTAAATCGTCCTCAATTCCCACGTAATAACCACTCATAACTTCACCGACTGGCGCTTCTCGAATGGAGTTATACATATTTGTTATGCCCAGTGGTTTAAGCATGGTCTGGCGAATATATTCAAAATGATTGTAACCAAGGGTTTTATCCATCAGCTCTGCCAACAACATGTAGTTGGTGTTGGAATATTCGTAATCAGAATCAGGTGCAAAACTGGCTGGTAAATCTAGCGCCAACTCAATCGCTTCGCGATCGTTTTGGGGTAACTCATCCCAAGAAAAGCGCGGGCTATCGATATAGTTAGGTATCCCACTGCGATGGCGCAACATCATCCGCAAGGTGATAGATTCGGAGTTCTCAATTCTATCTTTTAAATCAGGAAAGTACTCGGCAAGCGTGCCGTCTAACGACAACTTTTGTTCATTAACGAGTTTTACTGTCGCCGCAGCAACATAGAGTTTGCCAATACTGGCAATCTTAAATAATGCATCGGGATCGGCAGGCGTTTTTAACGCTCTATCGTGATAACCTGCGCTATAACGCTGCGGCGCTTCTCCGCCCTTATCAACATAAACGATAGCCCCATCAAATCCCTGTTCTAACGCACGATTCAATTCCTCATCAATGGAATTGGTTAGCGGCGGTAACCAAGCGAAAACCAAACTCCAAGGCACAAAAATCACCGCCGACGAGATGCCAGCAATGGCTCCAAGAATTCGTAAAAATTTGATAGTTTTTGACTTATCTTTCATGATGGCATATCACTTAAATGATTCGTTATTTTTAAATCAAACAATAACATAAAATGTTGAATATAATTCGATGCCATTAGTTTTCCAAAATATACTCTATGGATATATCAATAGCCTATTCGCTATTGTTCTCGGCTCCATATCTGCAGGAACAATCCTCACTATTGAAAGTGCTTTCAATGTTGGTTTTTCCGACCTTCTGCTTGGGTTTATTATACACACGACATTCTTCCTATTCGGTTCACTACCTTTTTGTGCAATCTTTAACGCTATTATTGGTGTTCCGATTTATATCCTGAGTTTAAAATTTAAAAATCAACAGAAATTGATACTCCCCACTCTGGGTTTAATTTCAGGAATGATACTCGTTATCTGGTATTTTGATTCGCTTACGTTTTCGATAATTGGTGCTATTTACGGCGGATTGAGTGGTTATTTATTTTGGCGTGGTGCTACTAACATAGATTAAAAGCCATAAAAATGCCGCTAAAAAGCGGCATTTATCATTATTGAGTCGGTAAATATCTAAAACTACTTACGTTTAAACTGGTCCGTTAGTTCACTATAGTTATCCCACACCTGCTGATCGGCGTATGAGCGTAACAGCTTAACGTATTCAGCATGGGTCCAAGCCAGTGGTGTTGCACCATTAGTGCCCTGACCTAACTTGTAACCGTACTTCTCGTTGCTGCCAACGCCATCCCATACTTGCTCTGGTAGCATCATGCCTTCGTTAGCAAATAGCTCCATGGTGCGTACGTAAGTGTTACGCAGTTTATCCATGGTTGGTGAGCTTACTTGCTGCTCTTTTAGCTTGGCAGCAGCTAACTCATAATGACCGCGTTCGCCAGTGAAAAATGGCCATACACGACCGCGTTGCGCTTCGATGTTTTGACCTGTTGCGTGATAACCACGGCCTTTGATGATGTCTTCGCCGTAACCGTCGTTACCGTAGCGACGCCAACCCGGGAAAGTGCCTTCTACGCCGTCAAAGGTAAAGTTGTATTTAACACGGAGGTTATCTTCGATGTTTTGGCTGTCGTATTCTACTAATGAATCTAATACCGCCGTGTCATCGGCACTGCGAACACCGTAACGCACAAGCTCTAAGAAACCGCCATCGACGATGCTCTTCTTATCAAGCCCCGGCTTACCGTTGTTATCATTAAGCTTTTCGCTATCGTTAACATCTTTATCTTTGTTGATGCGAATGTAATAGCGACCATTATCATCACCTTGAGTAAAGGCACCTTTATCGGTGAACATCAGTTTTTCGATATCGCCAGCGTATTTAGTCGCCGTTTGTTCGTATAACTCGGCGCTAACTTTATCGCCAGCTAGTTTAGCGATATCAGCCGCTGCCGCTAAACCTGTAATAATAGCTGCGGTGGTCGATGGTGAATGACCAGATTGCTCTTCCCAACGCTCTTGCTGGGTCATTGGTGGTGTGATCTTAGTGTTGTTCCAATCGATATTTACCGTACCGCCTTTCACTAGAAAATCGGCTGCTGGCTTTAGCATCTTGTTGTACCAAGCGACTAGCTGCTCATCTGATAGCACCTTGTTTTGCCACAGCTTCCAGCCAAGCATAATCGGCATTGCTGTTTGATCTAACTGCACGCCAACCCATTCGATAGTGCCATCAACATGAGTTTTTTGCAGGAACCAACCGCCATCGCCTTTGTTCTCTTTAAACTTATCTGATACCTGCACCTTCTCAAGGTAGTTAAATGATACTAAAGGAGTTTCTTCATCGCCAAGTGCAAGTAATGCCATTGCACACTGATAGAAATCACGTGGCCAAACCGCTTTATAGCCCGTGTGACCTTTCTCGGCAGAAACCGCATCGCCCCAAGGGTTAGACAATGATGCGATAAGCGCACCGGCATGAGTTTTATCTTCTTGCGCCTTTAAGACCAAAGCGCTGGTGTAAAGTAGCTTACCGTTGTCGGTGGTCATCTCGGTCATCGCAGGTAAACCAGACAAACTTGCTAAATAATCTTCCCAACCTAGGTGCTCACCTTCACCGTTGTAATGGGCTAACACGTCTGTGTAACCGCGCTTAAGTGACGCTTTAGCGGCACTTTCACTGTCTGCCTTTGAGTGACCAAAACCAACGGCGATGTCGTATTCGACCGTTACGCTTTCTTTGCCATTTAGGGCAACTGGTGCAAACTGCGCCGTTAAACCAACGTTACCAGTCACTTCGCCTGTGGTTTGATACTGCCAGTCCATAGTGCCGTCTTTAAGATCGGTTAAGCCATCTGATTCGCCGATAAAGCCCACTGAAGTTTTAGCAAAATCAGCATCACTCAGCACAGTTAGATAACTGCCGCTATCTTCTGCCGATAAGCTGTCTTTAGTCGCAATCGCCATGTCGTTGCTACCATTGTTATTGACATGCGGATTAACAACTAAGTTGGCGGTAATACCGTCTTCATAAGCGGTGAAATAGGTTTTCACGAACAATGTGTTTTCGCTAGGATCGGTAAAGATGTGCTTTTCAATGCTGTATTTACCTTCTTTATCCTTATTAACGATTTTGTACGCCAAAGAGAGCGGACGGCCAGCGTCGTCTTTATAAAGATAATCGATGGTTGATACGGTGTCATGTTGCTCTGTGTC
Organism: Psychrobium sp. MM17-31; assembly: GCF_022347785.1. NCBI lineage: Bacteria > Pseudomonadati > Pseudomonadota > Gammaproteobacteria > Alteromonadales > Shewanellaceae > Psychrobium > Psychrobium sp. MM17-31. Next base: position 227,075 of record NZ_JAKRGA010000004.1, on the reverse strand, counting down.
GACAAAGCCTTTACCTGTCACCACAAACTGCATGTCTTTAATTTGTGCTTCGTGAATAAGACCAAACATAGTTTCGGTAATAATGCCTTGCGCTAGCGAGAACCAAACTTTCGAGACTTTGCCCGTCGCCGCTTCATCGCTGTACGCTAAATCTTTATAGGCTTCGTAAGAGCTACCGATACCCGTCTTGCCTGCATAGGCCCACGTTGAAGGCGCGCCCGGAGCACCTGGTGCAGCAGTAATAGCAGGCGTAGCGGCTGTTCCTGGCGCAGACGATTTTTCACCACACCCTGCAAGGCCAAGGGCACTAGCAAGAGTTACGGCAATAAGGCTTGGTTTAAATAATGGTTTCACGACAGACTCCTATTGTTGTTGTGATGGTGTCGTTGAAGAATGTGGATCGCTTACGAACAGCGTTGATACGCCAGCAATAATCATCGAAGCGCCGCCAAGTGCGAGGGCATAAATCGTTTGACCTTCAAACAGGTAACGCACTAATACGCCGAGAATACTCGCCGCTAATAATTGCGGAATAACGATAAAGAAGTTGAAAATACCCATGTAGACGCCCATTTTGTGGGCTGGTAGAGCGTTTGATAGCAATGCATAAGGCAATGACAAAATCGATGCCCACGCAAAACCAACACCCACCATAGACACTAACAAGTAGTCTGGATTTTCAATGAAAATAAAGGAAATCAAGCCAGCAGCGCCCAAGAACATATTCACAAGATGACTGACTCGCAGTCCCATCTTGCTGACCATTACAGGAATGAGAATAGCGGCGATGGCGGCAAAACCGTTGTAAGATGCGAATAATACACCAACCCAATCGGCGCCATCATTATATAACTGACTCGTAGTATCTGTGCTGCCAAAGTGAAAAGCGGTTACCGCAGAGGTGGTATAAATCCACATCGCGAACAGCGCGAACCATGAAAAGAATTGCGTTACCGCCAGCTGCTTCATCGTCTTTGGCATGTGGAATAAATCATTCACCACCTGATAAAAACCATTGCTAATCGCTTGGCGCTTAACCATTAAGCCGCTGATTAATTCAATCAGGCCAAAGGCAATTAAACCAGCCGCAACTAGGTATAGTTCTTTGTCTAGCGAATTGGTGTAAATAAAGGCTAGGAAAGCGCTGCCAATTAGCGTCCAAATAGCAAAACCACTGAAGTATTGCCCTGCTGTGCGATGCTTTTCGACATGCGCCGCTTTAGATGCATCTTCTGCAGCTTCAAATGCCGCAAGTTGCTCTGGTGAATATTCTTTAGTGCGATACACAGTCCAGCCGACAGCAGCTAATAGCACCACAGCACCCGCGTAAAACGAATAGGTTACTGAGTCTGAAATCTGCCCTTCTGGCGCAATGTTAGCAACATCAAACCAGTTAGTTAGCATCCACGGTAATGCCGATGCGACAATAGCGCCGATACCGATAAAGAAACTTTGAAAAGCGTAGCCCGTCGGACGTTGTTTTTCCGGCAACATGTCACCAACAAAGGCGCGGAACGGCTCCATGGTAATATTGATAGATGCATCCATAATCCACAGCGTACCCGCAGCAATCCACAATACAGGTGCGTTAGGCATTACAATAATGGCAAGGGAAGTAACAATGGCACCATAGAGGAAATAAGGACGACGACGACCTAATTTGTTCCACGTATTATCACTCAAATAACCGATAATCGGTTGAACGATTAAACCTGTCAGCGGCGCAGCGACCCAAAGAATAGGCAGGTCATCAATCTCGGCACCTAGGGTTTGGAAAATACGACTAACATTGGCGTTTTGCAGCGCAAAACCGAACTGGATGCCTAAGAATCCAAAGCACATATTCCAGATTTGCCAAAAGCTCAGGTTAGGCTTTTGTTGCGACATAAACACCTCTATTTTACAACGGTCGAAATAGCCATTGATAATATAGCGAGCGTCATTTTATGCCTAGGGATTTGCATACGTATTCATCACAATTTTGCAACAATCTTCAGCAGCAAACTCACTCAATAACGATTGATCGGAGCTGAGATTTCATCCGTATTTAGAGAGTAAATAGCTTGCTAATTTATTGATATAAAACATAGAAAAAAGACTCAAAAGCAGGCATAGTAATGAGAATTATTTTCAACTAAAGATAAGGGTCCATTATCATGACTAAATACCTAGTAAGCCTAGCGCTACTTTTCGCCTCAAGCTCTGCATTCGCCGCTAATTGCGCTGTCGAAATCGAAGCCAACGATGCAATGAAGTTCAACAAAACCGAAGTTACCGTCGATTCAAGCTGTAAAAAAGTGACTTTAACGTTAAAACACACTGGTAAACTGCCAGCTAATGCAATGGGTCACAACTGGGTAATGACATCCAGCGCGGATGTGACTAATGTCGCCAGTGCTGGCATAGCGGCAGGCCTAAACAACAACTACCTGCCTGCTGGTGATAGCCGAGTGATTGCAGCAACTAAAATCATTGGTGGTGGTCAATCTGATACTATCGAAATTGATACTAGCAAACTAACTAAAGGCGGCGACTACGCGTTCTTTTGTTCGTTCCCTGGCCACTGGGCAATTATGAAAGGTAAAGTGACTGTCATTTAATTTGTCACTTTGGCGCGATCATCTCAGATGAATCGCGCCTATAACTATTTCGCAGCATTCGCTTCTACATAAGCTTTAATATCTGCCAAATCTTGCGCAATCATCTTAATCATCGATTTCTTCATAAACACACTCATTACCGACGATAGTAAATTAACCCAAAACGATTCCGACGTTCCGGAAAACTCCATGGTTAACAAGGTTTGCTCACCTTGCTGTTGCACCATTAATTTAGACACATAGACAGCCCCGTGATTCTCAGCCCGCGTTTGATAATATTCGCCATCGACACAATCGGTAATCCACATTGTCTCAGTCGCTTCTTTACCAAACATCTCACGCTTTTCTCGCCATTTAAACCCAATCCATCCTGATTCCGGCCGTTCAAGTACCTCTAGACTTAAAATTCCGGCTATCCAATTCGGACAATTTTCAAAATCTGTTATTACCTGCCAAACTCGCTCAGCAGAACTATCAATGGTTGTGTTAACGGAAATCTTCATGGCTACACCTCAAGTAAGAATAATAGCTATAACAAATGTAGGCTAAAAGATCGACAATCTAACCGACGTTCTAACCGAAGTAGCGTTCAACGAATTGAACAGAAGAAACGCTATTATTTTGAAATTTAATTACTATGTGGATGAATCCTTTAAATACCTACAAGCTTAAACTTTCATTATTTGAGAACATAAATATAAAATTAATCTTTGTAATCAATAAATTAAGCTTATAATATTTACATTCTATTACACTTAATATAGTATGCTGCGCTGTCATAGAAGACGATAATCAACGGATGAATTTAATGAAAATCATACACCTTTTTATAACCTCACTTATTTTATTTTCCCCTTACTCTTTTGCAGAATTAATTGACACTAAAACTCATAAAAATAGCGTCTACTTTCTGTTTTCTTCTCCAAATAAAATTGTGGAATATAGTCTCACGGAACAAAAGCTATTGGCGCCTATTGAGCTTACCAAAGCGCCAACAAGTTTTGCTATTGACGACGATTACTTCTATTTATCGTTTGAACGTGAACTTTCTAGAATTAACCGACAATCGAAGGTTTCTGAATTCGTTAAGAATAGCTCAAATACCATCACCAATATTGGATTATTAGCACGACACATAACTTATATGGACGGTGACACTTTAAGTGTCATTGACAAAGCATCATTATCAAACGTTGAAAGTAAAAGCCTATGGTACTCCTCTGATAAGCTCACTACATTAATAACAGAGCAAACTATTATTTATAGAGATCAAGGCGTCAGCCCTTCAGATATTCATAAAGTAACCCTAGATGACGCAGGAAAGTTCGTTGCATCTATAGAAAGCCCTTATCATGGTGACTACCCTTCTGCAGATACTTTATTTTTAAACACTAGTGAAAATAAAGTATATGATAATGCTGGTATAAGTTATTTCGTTGCGGATCTAACTTACGCAGGAAGCATTTCTGTAAATGTCGAACATATGGCGTTTTCAGATGACAATCCTATCGTTCTTTCCGAAAATGCACTTCACTTGTTCAATAGCAGCAATCAGGAACAAGGTAGCTTCCCTCTCACTGAAAGTGCGTCTTATATTGCAGTAAATGATGATATTGTCACAGCTTTTTCTATTTCAAATGATGATATTTCATTCACTAGTTATGATATCTCAGAATTTAAATTACCAGAGGCTGGACAGCCAATAGATGCAAATTCCATTAGTTTTATACCCGAGATTTACAATACCGATGGCAAAGACATCGTCTTTATGCTTGATAAGGAAAGTCTCAGCATATTTAGATGGTCAAAAGCCCAAAATGACTACGTGACATCATATCCTTTATTATCGCCACCAAATTGGATGACATACTCAGATGACCATAACCGCCTATACCTTGGATATGATAGTGGAAAAATATCTTATTTTGATTTAAGTAGCGATAAGCCTACAGAACAGCATTTAACTTCATTAGCACAAAAAGTACTAGGCCTTCTAGCCGTCGATAAATACTTATTCGCAGTAGATGCATCAGGAGCGTGGTCGAGCCATTACACTTTAGATAAATTAGGCAACATTGTTAGCAGAGAAGAATGGCGCCATCCAAGTCAATTATATGTTTGGAACGATAAAACAAACCGAGTTTATCATTTTAGAGATGGTACCTCTCCTAATGATTTAGAGTGGGCAGAAGTTGATCCTATCACTGGACAACTTACTAACGATGGCGACTCTCCCTATCATGGAGATACTCTGGACACTACTCCACCGCTGATCATTTCACATGACAAAACTAAATTGCTCAATGGAAGTGGACAAATAATTGACGCGACTTCTTTAAATGTAATTGACAATATCGCTAACGATATTACAAGCGCAGTATGGTTAGAAAACCAGATTATTACTATAAAATCAGGGAGTAATTTACTACAGACATGGGCAAGTAACTACCAATTATTGGACGAATACTTCTTTAATGGAAACACTTTAGAGCGAGTAATTCCTGTTACAAATTCGATAGTTGTAGTTGAAAAGATGAATGGAAAGGTTCATTTAAATGCTTACGATTTTTCAAATTTACCTGACACAGACAAAGATGGAATCAACGATCTAAAAGATAACTGCATCAATGAAGCAAACAGTAATCAATTAGATACAGATGCCGACGGAACTGGCGACATATGCGACACAGATGATGATAATGATGGTATTTCTGACTTAGCTGAAGTAAGTGCCGGCTTAGATCCTCTGCAGAGTGTTGATGCATTACTAGATTTAGACAATGACAAATTTTCGAACTTATTAGAATTTATTTCAAATACAGCTTTAGACAATTCAGAAAGCTTCCCTGAAGCAATAACCAATGTAAAAGAAGAGTTTGAAGATAAATTACCAATCAATTTTTTCCAAAATAACACCACTCACATCAAACCATGGGAAATTGTTTTAGACGCTAAAAATAACTACCTATTACGCTCAGTAGCAGCCCCTGAGTCACAGCATAATAGTGAAATAAAGTATATAAATAGGTTTACTGCGGGGCTTGCAGGCATTGAAGTAAAAATTGAAGGCTGGGATGATTATCGTCATAAGCTAGAAGTAAAAATCGATGGTAATGTTGTAGATACAACCTCTCACTCTAAGTCAAACGGCTGGATATTATATCAATTTAAAATTAGCGAAGGGGAACATGTAATTAGCTTTCAGTTTGTAGGAAAGTCATCATACAACGTTAATGGCTCTAAAGCTGAATTTAGCCTAGATAACTTCTCATTTGGTCAAGATTCTGATTTTGATGGTATTTCAGATCCTTCAGACAACTGTCCAAACACCACTAACCCTTATCAATACGACAATGATGAAGATGGCATTGGTAATGAATGTGACACAGATCCATATGGACAAGATGAAGATAATGATGGCTATGGTGATGGTTTTGATAATTGCCAATCTATTGCTAACCCAGAACAACTTAATTTTGACAATGATGGTTATGGCGATGCTTGTGATAGTGATATTGATAACGATGGATTATCTAACGAGCAAGAAGAGTTATACGATTTTTTAAATCCAAAAGATGCCAGCGACGCACTGAAAGACTTTGATGGAGATGGTGCAACAAATTTATATGAAATTACAGCAGGTAAAAATCCAACAGTAAAAAATGATTATGTAGAGTTTAACTTATTAGATTATTACCCTCTGGGCGACATTACTATGTTGTTTGAAGAAGGCGAGCAAGAATATACTCTTGAAATGTCCAAGACAGATAACAATAATCTTTACAATGTTATAAACGGAAATGGAGATAATTATACACTAGAAGTATCAGACACCTGCCTACTGGTGAAAACTGTCGTTGATTCTGAAGGAAACTTACCAGAGTCCGAATTAACGAATTGGTGCATACTACCAAGAAATCTTCAAGTCGGAGAGTATAAGTCTACTTCGGCAAAATCAGCAAATAGAGACATATTTACTAATGAAATTATTGAAAAATTCAATGTCACTATCGTACACGAAATATCCGATTTTGGAACAAAGACATGGAATGGTCAGTCTTATGATTATGTCGAACTTAAAGAAACATATAAATACTATTCCGATAAAGAAAACCTCTACATGTTTGAATATTCTTCGAATCGAATTTATCTGAAAGGAATAGGTCTTTCCGACTCAGGAATTGATGGAGATAAATTAAAGTCTATCAATTTAAGTTCAATTAATGAGAGTTTCTTAACTAAAGAGCCTCCTACACCAGAGCCTGAAATAAGCAATCCCGAAACGAAGTCATCAAGTGGTGGTTCTATTGCTTACACATTGATTCTATTGATAGGATTGATCGGACTTCGTAAAAGTAGATAGCCCTTTACCATAGTAGAGCGGAGCTAAAAACTCCGCTCTAAGATTCCTAATTTATAAATTAGGAATCTTGAATTATATATCGTTAATGTAAAACTGCGGTTAGTCAGATAGTTTCCTAAACAATCTTCAACAAGGAAACTATTATGCATTCATCAAAACTTTTATTTATCGCTATTGGCTTATTCACTGTGAGCGTATTTGCCGAATCGTCAACTGAGTTGGACGAAGTAAATAATCGCATTCAAATTGAGAACACCTTGAATAATTATATTCAAGGCACTTCCTATTCAAATCCCAAACAAATCGACCGCGCCTTCGCGCCACAGGCTAATTTGTATCTGACAAAGAAAGACGCGCCACATTGGATAGTACCAGCCACCACCTATCGCAGCTGGTTTGAAAACAAAGAACTCGGTAAATTCACTGGCCGAATTGGTGAGATTATCTCAATTGATATCGCCGACGATGTCGCCATGGCCAAAGTTGAAATCATGATCCCCAAAGGCCAAGCACGATTTGTCGATTACATGCTACTGAAGAAGCTTGATGACCAATGGCAAATCATCGGCAAAACCGCATCTAAAGCAGCATCTAATCAACACGGCAAGCGCATTCTGTTTATTGTTTCTAGCCATAGTTTTCACGGAGATTCAAAGATGCGAGCTGGTACTAGCTTTTCTGAGTTAGTAAATGCTTACAAAGAATTCAAAAAGGCGGGCTATACCGTTGACTTTATGAGCCCAGATGGCGGTGCTGTCTCCCTCGCCTACATTGATACATCGCTACCGAGCCACAAGAAATACATTTACGATCATCAATTTATGCATGCGTTAGCTCACACTAAAACACCACAACAAGTGAATGCCAAAGATTACCGCGCAGTGCATTATGTTGGCGGTAGCAACGCCATGTATGGTGTCCACGACAACCCACAAATTGCCGCCATTAGCATGGAGATCTACGAACAGCACAACGGCATAGTATCGTCGGTTTGTCATGGCACGGCGGGCATTGCCGACCTAAAACTAAGTAATGGTAAATACCTCATCGATGGTAAACGCATTAGTGGCTACCCAACCAAATTTGAAAATACCAAAGCGGACTATTTCCAGCATTTTCCATTTGATATGACTAAGCACCTGCGACTGCGTGGTGCTAACTTTGAAATTGGTGAACGCGGTAAACCTTTTGCGATAACCGATGGTCGTGTCATCACTGGCCAAAACTATCAATCATCATCTTTGGTTGCTAAGCAAATAATTGAAAAACTACAGCAATTAGACGCTAACAATTAGTTACATCTAAATGAGGTATATTTGCTCAATAAATAACACTTATGGTCGATAACCTAATTAGATCATCAACAGGGAATCGACCATGTCTATTGAGCAAATTAGTCAGCAATCAAAAGTAGATTATCAAGCAAGCCAGACTCGCAGTCAGCGCGTTATTGAGATTAAAAAAGACGATCCTAGGCATTCGAGCCGCGATGGGTTGAGCGGCGCGCAAAAAATTGCGATGGACGTTGTCGATTTTTCTTCCAAAGCAATTTCCGTCAGCCATCAAGAAGGCGAACCACCTGAGCATATTTACCCCCGCCCACTATCTGTGGATATTCTGCGCACCAAAATCCTGCTCGAAGAAGTGTTTGATGTAAAAATCGAGGGAGATAACGAGGCTCTTGCCAAGGCGATTAATGAAATAGAAGTCACCGGCCAGTCGTTCGCCCAAGGAACTCTTGAAGAATTACCAACTAGCACCGCCGTACTGGCTTTTGGTCAATCATTTGATGAAGATTCTGAATTGGTCATAATGAATGCGGTAACCGATTCGCAATCACTAAATTATTCCACCAGCGGCACCTACAAAATTAACGATAAAGTCTTTCACTCCACCTTTGAATTCTCACTGTCTGAACAGCGAACTTCAATGACTGAAGCTACTATTCCAGCGATAAGCCTCAAAGATCCACTACTGTTGCAATTTGGCCCAAAAGCCATCGGCCCGCTTAACGGCCAAAAACGCGACGTCGATATTAATTCCGACGGTGTTATCGACAGTTTACCAATGTTCGAAGGAGATGTCGGCTATTTAGTTCACGATAAAAACAATAACGGCCGAGTCGATGATGGCAGCGAACTATTTGGCCCACAATCAGGCAATGGTTTTAGCGATTTACGCACACTCGATAGCAATGGCAATGGCTTTTTCGATCGCGAAGATGAGGCATTTTCTGAACTAAAGATCTGGCAAGTTGACGCCAATGGCAGCGAAAGTTGGCGTAACCTCGCCGATACTGACATTCACGCTATTAATCTTGCAGCAACCTCGACTCCGTTTAATTTCTACGACAAAAACGACGAGCTACAAGCAAAACTCACTCGAACGAGTGTCGCGTTAACAGAACAAGGTAAAGCCTATGGCGTTCATCAAGTAGATGTCCGTATCTAGCTCACTTCATACTTAACGCATAGCATTAGTCAGAGTGGCGCTCAGCTTCTCGTTTAACACGGGCAATTTCCTGCGCGATAATTCGCTGCGCTTCGGCGTTGTTCTCACGCTCGGCATAAATATCGTCGCTGAAAAGACTGCGCAGTTGCCAATAAGCGGTGCAGCGATTAAATAGAATCAAATAGCCTACAACGATTAAGATTAGGCTAAACACTGACACATTAATCGCAGTAAACCACGAGCTTGTTTTTCCCTGAATAAACACAGGGCTTTGATTGTGCTTATCAAGGTAATCGAAGGTTAACTGGCCGATGTTCTGTTGTGAGTAGTTCCCCATGTCCAGTTGCAGCGTCTGATAGTTAGGCGCTGATAGGTTGTGAATTAATTCTCGAAAACGTCGGTTTATTTTATTAAAACTATCTTTGTTTTTGCTCTGAACGAGGGTTAGCATCACGGCATCATCGTCAAATTGATTAAGCTCATCCAACGCCATTTGTTCGAGATAGCGACGATGTGCATTAACAAGCAAGGTATATGTGCTGCTTGTCCTAAATATCCAATTAACATTGTGCTCGCCATTGCGCATCGCCTGCCAATATCGCTCTTTGACCTGTGCAGAAATCTCCTTACTTTGGTGTGCATTCTGCTTTTTCACGAGCGCGTGATAATTTATCGATAGATGTTCTTTGAGATCGAAGCAACTAACACTGCCGTCGCAGTATTTATCGATAGTCTTGGCCAGTTCCTGCAGACGGGAGCGATCGAAAACCAACATATCAGTTGTCGAACGAGCATACATGCTGCGGGTGGAATTGATGTGATTAACCGCCAGCATAGTGTATTTATAACCTTTAGTGGGCGGATAGAAAACGGATGATTTAAAAGCATCAATGGCCTCGATTGACCATTTATCTAACGCTATTTCATCTACTTTTTCATTTGATGGCTCATCTAACACGACGTGATTACAAACTGGCGTTAAATCAATAATGTCGCCGATTAAGCAGCGTAGTTTTCCAGAGTAAATTAGCGTATCGCCTGCTTTAAAATTGGTTGACGAAAACTGTTGCGGTGTGGATAACTGATAGTGATCCGTCATGCCTAACACAGGTCGCAACGCGCGCAAATTTTGCGTCCAATCAAGATTCATAAACACCATGATTAATAACATGGACAAATAGACAAAGTGTGATGTTAGATAGCTTTTCTTAGGCCGTTGACCAAAGGCATCGTCCACTAATTTATGCCTGCCTAATGACAACAAATAAGGCTCTCGCCTAGCAAGCTCGGCATAGCTAAAATTCACTCGTGAGTATTGCAGTGTGGGCGTAACCCAATTTACCGGCATGACAAAGGTTTGCTTACCGATAACCAAGTCTATCTTATCGTGTTCACCGACATGAATTTTAAGATCCAGCACGGTGCCGCGAGCGTTAATAATTTTCGGCCGCTCTCGCCCTTTAAAATGACGCTTAGCCAGCCAAATATATACGAGATTAAACGCAAGGCTTCCCACAACAGGCACTATAAATTGCCAACTCGTGGTTATGCCATCCGCACCCCAGAAGAAAATTCCCACATAAATACACAGCGCGAATAACACCCAAGATGTTAGCGAGCAGCTAAAATTGTGATTAAATAAAACCTGCCATTCCGCTTGTGTAATTTCACGCTCACCCTGTTGTTGGGTGCTGCCTGCTTTACGCTTTTTCTTGGCGACATGCTCAATCGCTGAATCAGAGAAATCAAATAACTTCCACTGATCGGCAATAGCCAATGGGTATAACCTATTTTCATAAACAACGCCCGTTATAGCAACAGCTTGATTGTTCATGAGAATGGGGTTGACGGCGTGAGGAATAACCACAGTGACGTCTACAATTTCTAAGGTTGGTAGACCGTGGCTTGTACGAAATTCAACACTGTCATATTCATAATCCCCTTGAACAAAAAACATTGAGTCATCGGCAACTTCGATCCGATATAGCTCTTCCAGTGCCTCCTTTTCTGATTCAGTAATCTCTCCTCGTGATTCTAAATTTGCATATGACATTAGCGGTGTTTGCGACTCTCTTTCGCGTTTATGCTTTTGGTGGCGCTCTGTGACTACGCCGCCAAGACCAAATACAATAAATGCAAAACCAAAGATTAGCGAAAATACAGCATCGACAGTTTCCATAAAATCCATTGTCATCCCTCCTCTTGCACTATGCGAAGCAATTCAGATGCATGTTTGTTGCTGGCGATATCTCGATTTACGGCATCCGAAAGTGCGTCGGCTTTGTCGCGCCACTTGAAAAAGCGCCACAGATGCACGAGATAAAGACTCAAAAAGCCAGCTAACATCCACATTCTTGCATCCAGCATAAATTGCGCTTGCGGCGCAAGTTGAGGAGTGAATATCAAACGGTTTAACTGCGGAATTTGATTAAGGTAAACCCATTCTTGACGCTGCGCTTGTGCTAGCTGCTGCATGGCGGTGAGTGTTTTATCGAATTTAGTTTGATCAAAGCCCTTTAACGCCGCGCTGAGAGCGTTAGCAGATTGCTTATTAAGTTCTGGATTAGATCGTCCAAAACTTGCAGTTAACGGCGATTTCTCGCCATTGATTTGCATGATAATCATATGGAGCTCTGTATCGTAAAACCGATTTACCAGATTGCTATAATCACTGTGAGTTCTTAGGGCGAAGAAGTTATAAAGCTGTTCATTGGCCAAAATGGCCCGCCAAATGTCGTCGTCATTCGCTGCAGGCTCTTGAATCACTCCCTCGCGAAAATTCTTAATAAAATAGGCCTTAAACTCCTGACAGTGATTTAATTCTTGGCAGTGATCTTCCAAAAACTGAGCGATTTTTTGCACCCGATTATTGTCCAACACCACAATGCCACGCGGCGAGATATAGCCCTTGCTATGCGCCATTAAATAAAGCTGCGCTTTGCGCTGCATAATCGCCGAGTTTCTTGGCATCAATAACTTAGCGGCTCGCGCATTAAGCACCGCCTTTGCGCGCGGTGACAATACAAGCTCACTTGTCGGCTTCTTAAAACTGACGAAGTGGCACATATTGCGAGCACCGTAAATCGGCTTATGGGGATTTATATGACAACGCATATCGCCAGTGTAGGTAACGCGATCTCCGCTTATTAAATTCGCTGCCTGCAAGGCCTGATAACTGTCTACTTGATGATGTGTCGTCTGCCCCGTTACTTGTCTCAGCCAACGGTAATTCTCGCTCCAATTTGTTGCCAAGGACAACATGACGAAACAACAGGTAAAAACAATAGCGTAAAGAAACTGGCGATGATTAGATTGCTGCTTAGTGGCGTGATAATCAACGATACGTCGGTCGTTAAATGACAAGGTTGCAGGATATTCTTTACCAATGCGAGCGGCTTCTAATGTTACCGAGTGACCCACAATACGATCATCAATCCAAGCAAGTGGCACGGTAAAACGAATGAGTTTGTCGTCGAAAGTGGTGTCATTAAATGATAGCTCTGCCACCTCCGTATTTGCTTTATCAATCGAAAGATTAACCACCTTGCCCTGTAGTTTTAATACTTTAGGCCGTTGCTGGCTGTTGTTTTTAACAAAGCTTAACCAATGCCATAGATGGCCAATCAACAGCACAACTGGCAGCGGCACTATAAACCACCAATCATTCAGCTCACCCTCCGCCATAAAGCAATATACGCCATAATAAATCAGCACGAGAAAATACAACCAGCCCCACCATTTCGCGCCAACGCCTTGCTTTCTCACCAGTGGCCACTCACGTTCATCTAACTCGCGACTACCAACAATGGATAAATCAATATCGGCAATTTCACCGATTTTAGGCGCTAAATAGGCTGCTTCTAGCTGCTGATAAGCATCAAATTGCGACGCTTCGTCCACCACGTGCCACAAGCCATCGATAGCAGCGGGATAAAAAGTATCTTGGTGAATAATGCCACGCATCGACACTTCATCGTCAGTGGTTGCATAAGGAACTAAAGGCTCAGGGAGATGAATACGAGTGCCATCAAGCATAACCAATCTATCTCGCACCTGACCATGAGCTTCGTATTGGGTGATCGAAAGTTCACCAGACAGCATAAATAGATCGCGATTGGAAAACGATTGCTGATAAAACGCCTGCATGGTCTCAAAGCCTTCGTCAGACAACTCTGATTCGCTAGCAAGCTCAGTAACCAATTGCTTAGCTCGTTGTTCCGCTTCCTTTTTCGTTTGTTTAAATCGGCGCATCCGCACAATCCAAATAATTAACGAAATAAAAGAGATAACTAACGCCAGCACCCGCAACTCATCCATCAATCACTTCCTTTTAATTGGTAAAGTTAATCGATAAGTATAGGCGGCTATTTCAAAGACGCTTGGCTAACATTTAGGATTGTGAAGGAAGTGTGATGGAGAACTTAGCGCCGCCGAGTTTTTCGCAATGTGAAATGGCTAAGTTTCCTTGATGCCATTGTAAGATACGGCTGACAATGGCGAGTCCCATGCCATAGCCTTTGACTGTTTGTTCGCTGTCATTACCACGAATGAAGGGTTTAATAATTTGCTCGCGATCTTCAGGAGCTATACCATTACCATCATCACTTACGCTAATAATAACTTGCTCACTTTCCGATGTGATATCGACCATAACTTCACTTTCACCGTAGTTCACCGCATTTTGCAGCAAGTTATTCATTAAAATCATCAAATAGGCGGAATCACCATACACTGTTATGTCGCTCTCACCTGTCGTGGAAATCGACATTTGGTCGCTGGCTTTATTCTTAATACAACTGTCGATAATAGGGCTGATAGCAACTCGGTGCTTATCTAAATTCACCATAGCTTGATCTAACCGCGCGTAATTAAGCAGGGTTTCCACCAGCTCCACCATTTCATCAACGTTATCGCTAATACGTTGTTCAAAACGTTGACGGAGTTTCGGATCGTCTTCTTCCGCTAACGTATCTAGGCCAAAGCGAATGCGAGCTAATGGTGTGCGTAAATCGTGAGATACGGCGCTACTGAGTAACTTAACATCACTCACCAGATCTTCGATGCGCTGCGCCATGTGGTTAAACTCTGTTTCTAAATCACGAATATAAGTCACCGAACTCACATTAACACGCTGTGACAAATCTCCTTCACCAAAGGCTTTGGCCACCTGACGCAGTTTGAGTAAGCGGCGCAATAGTGGATAAAGCCACGCCAACATCAATAACATCATTAGTAGATAAAAGGCACTGGTGAGAATAATCCGCAGCGACGAATCAATGGCATGAGAGGTTAAAGGCGGCGCTTGTAGCACTAACAATTGTTGATGGTTTTTGAGGAGAAAATAGAGCGATAAGCCGCTATCTGTTTCTAACATCACGCTTTTGCCGTGAACTAGCTCGTTTATTAACGCTTGTGGCAACAACGGTTTTTGGGCGGAGAGCAGCGACAATTGATGGCTATCTGCCACAGGCCAGTTTTCGACGAACTCTGCGGGCTCAGCAACCTGATTAAGCGTTTTAGCCAAATGCTCACCCAATACTTCTAATTCGCTAATCGCATCATTATCTGCCTTGGTATGACTGATAAAATACTGTGCCACCACTTTATCGAACACCAGCCCTAAGCCGATAGTCGCCACCAGTGACACAACAATGAGTGAAATAATAAGACGGCGCATTACGACCAACTATCCTTAGCGAGCAAGTAGCCTTTGCCCCAAATGGTTTTAATGCGATAAGGACTGGCTGAATCATCGCCAAGTTTTTTGCGCAGGCGTGAGACTCGCAGATCAACAGACCGATCAAAGCCGTCATAATCAAAGCCTCTGAGGTCTGCGACTAATGATTCCCGAGATACCACTTCTCCCGCTTGTTTCGCTAACAACCACAACACATCGAACTCATTAGAAGAAACATTAATAGCTTCGTCATTGAGGATCACACTGCGATTTTGATTATCGACAATTAACCCACCAAGCACGACTTGGTGAAGATTCGAAAGCGTTTGCTCAACACTTGGACGACGACGCAAGGCCAATTTGATGCGCGCCAGTAGTGCACGGGCGCGAATAGGCTTAGTCATGTAGTCATCAGCGCCCATTTCTAGCCCTAGCACTTCATCGATTTCTTCGTCACGCGCCGTTATCATAATAATGGGATTGGCAAACTGAGGGCGAACGGCTTTGCACACATCTAAACCGTCCATCCCTGGTAACATACCGTCGAGAAGCACGAGATCGGGATTTAATTGCTCAATTAAATCCACCGCTTCATCGCCGCGATGACAAGTAGTCACTTTAAATTCTCGGGCAATTAGATAATCTTGCATCCACTGCGCGAGTGCGATGTCATCTTCAACTAGCAGTATGTGATCTTGCTCTATCAACTATTTAATCCTTGTTAAAACAATCGCCAAGAACGACGAGGTTGACCTTTTTTCTTATATACCCACGCAAGCTTCATTAAACCGGTAGCTAATACGGACTCTTCATTGGCTTGCCTGATAGTAAATACCACATTATTGGTTGCCTTAACTTCAAACTCCGCTTGGCCCGCATTGTGGTTTTTCCAGCAACGAATCGCTTGCTGTTGCATGTTTGAATACAAACAATAGTGGCCTTGCTCCGGCATTTTCCACGCGATTTCAACGCTTGCAAAACACGGGTTGCCCTGTTTCATAGCAACGCATTGTTCTGGCTGTACCACGAGTTTTGGATCTGGCGTTGCCGGCATTGCCTGCGCCGCAGAAGTTAATGAGCCAACTGTCACTAAAAAGGCAAATACTGTCATTACAATAGATTTCATGGCGCCGTCCTAAAACACATACGTTAGAAGAACACCGGCACGAGTGCCATCTTTAACACCATCGTTGCGAGCCGCTTTAGTGCGCTCTGACAGTGTTTCGTAGCGAACGAAACCACCAAACACCCAATCAGTGCTTATCGGATATTCCAAGCCAACTTCGGCAGAATAGCTAACGCCAGCATAATCTTCTGAACCGTCGAGCTTGTGTGAGTAGCTGTCAATCACGTCTTTTGAGCGATAATGAGCACCAACTGCACTATAAATGCCGACATTTCGAACCTGCCATTCCATGTTGTAAGACACTGACGCCTCAACACCGTCTTCGTCACCATTGTCGGGACTGTAAGGTGAGAACATCACTTGCAACTGACTTGAATCGAAATATCCTGTTGCTCGTAAACCACCGCGTTTACTGCGATGTAGGTTTTCAATACCTTCAAGCCCTTCGATGTGACGCACCGAGGTCTCATAGTACAGATCCATCGCCCAAGTATCGTCGCTGTAGAAGTTATAACCCCAAGCTGACGGGGCGTATAAACCGTGTATACGACGAGAGCTCAAACCCGGTGATTCAACAAAAAAGCCGCCAATTTGGGCGCGGAAACTAATGTCGGTTTCAAATTCCGCGTCACTATCGTCATGTAACGGATCGCGAAAATCATCGCCAAAGCTGCTAATAGCACTTAAGCCAAGGTAGAATCCATCACGCACATTACCGCTATCATGTTCGTGCTCATCGTCATCTTCGAAGCCGATACGAATATTAAACTCGCGTCCGTCTTCGTCACTGTCGTGATTATGAGTGTGTTTGTGTTTCTTTTCGTGCTCAACCGTTGGTTTTTCTTTCTTTTCGGTATCCTGAGTTTCCGCCAATACCGAAGCTGCTGGTGCAGCCGTGGCCATGGCAATAAGTGATGAGAGCAGTAGTCGTTTCATTGTCCTGTATTCCTTAGTTCCTATCTTGTGCTTTCATCCTAACGACAATGTTTAGAAATATGCGTAACAGTATTTTTGTAAATGTATCAGTTTGTATCAACATTGGTCTAAGCCGTCCAAGACTCTTGCAACAACGCCATCATTGCCTCTGTTGATACTTTCGATAGGTCATCACTGCCTTCGAGTAGGCTATTGGCCAAATCGCGTTTGTGTTGATGCAACGACAAAATCTTATCTTCAATGGTGTTTTTGGCAATAAAGCGATAGATGGTTACTGGGCGGGTTTGTCCCATGCGATGCGCGCGATCACTTGCTTGATCTTCCACCGCAGGATTCCACCACGGATCCATATGCACCACATAATCAGCCGCGGTCAGGTTAAGCCCTGAGCCACCCGCTTTTAAACTAATTAAAAATACATCGCCAACGCCCGCCTGAAAATCATTAACCGCTTTTTGTCTCGCCTGAGCAGTGGTTGCACCGTCGAGATATTGGAAGCTAATGCCATTGGCCATCAAACGTTGTTTTAGAATTTGTAAATGACCGACGAACTGACTAAACACCAAGCATTTGTGATTATTTTCTTGCAGTTCGACCATCAACTTATCAAAAACCTTGAGCTTTGAGCTTTCGATAGTGCTTTGTTCCATCACCAAGCTTGGATGACAGCAAGCGCGGCGCAATTTCATAATTTCCGCTAGCATCTTGATGTGTTGCTGTCCCGGCTCTACCTCTTCTTGGGTTAAGTTCTCAATAGCTTGACGGCGCAGCGCTTCGTAAAAGGTCACTTCTTCTTGCGACAGTTCAATAGGTAAATTGATTTCCGTTCTGGCAGGCAATTCAGTCAGTACCTGTTGTTTTAAGCGGCGTAATATAAATGGCGCGATCACTTGTCGTAAGCCAAAGCTAGCCCGCTGTTTAGCAGCCGCATCACTCTCTTCATTACTTTCAATAAGCTGGGCAAAGCGCTTGTGAAACTGTTTTTGACTGCCTAATAAGCCCGGATTGATAAAACGGAAAATGCTCCACAATTCCGTTAGATTATTCTCAATCGGCGTGCCCGTAGTTACCATTTTAAATTTTGCGTTCAGCGCCAATGCCGCTTGCGTGCGTTTGGCCATTGGATTTTTTAATGCTTGCGCCTCATCGGCAACCGCACTAATCCAATCTACTTTTGCCAAACGCTCACCTTCTCGTTGCAGTAAGCCATAGCTACAAATCACCACATCAAACGCAGTTAACTTGTCTAACACCTGCTGGCGATCATCGATGTGACTATCGCGGCCAAAAACGTGCACTTTTAAGGTTGGTGCAAACTTGGCAATTTCTTGCTGCCAGTTAAAACACACCGAGGTCGGCGCTAGAATTAAACTCGGTCCTTGCGGTGCGCGCGCCAACACTACTGCCAATGCTTGCAGTGTTTTACCCAAGCCCATATCGTCGGCTAAACAAGCACCAGCGCCCCAATGTGCCAAGCGCATTGCCCAATCAAAACCATCGAGTTGATAGTCTCGAAGCTGTGCTTGCAGCGTCGATGGCACCTCTGGCGTTAGTGATTCCGCTTCTTTGAGCAGTGCTCGTTGTCGTTCCCACGCATGAAGTGTTTTCATGCGCATGCCTTGAGTCACCACATCGACTAATGGGCTGGCAATGGCGTGAAACTTACCGTCGAGAGTCATATTTTCGATTTCGTGCAGTCGTTGCGCTAATTCTTTGGTTAGCACCAACACCTGCTGTTCATCGAGCTTTATAAAACGTGAATTTCCTTGCTTGAGTAAGTCCATTAACTCTTTAAGCGCTAATACCTGCTCGTCGCTCACGGTTAAAGTGCCATCGAGGCTAAACCACTCTTTTTGTTTGGTAATCGCCAGTTTAAGATGGGCCATTTCTTGAGGATCGCTCAGCTTAAGCTTCTTGCCTTTCGGCCATTGCAACACTAGCGATAAACCACCAAAGTCTTGTGGCGCTTTAACCACCGACTCTAAATCTTGCAGAGTTTCTAGCGCTTCATCGAGCCTGTCACACAGCAGGCGTGAATCGATCATTTGTTCGAACAGCGGAATATGTTGATACAGCGAAAATAATTGATGACGCTCAGCATCTAAATTGCGCTGAGTACTCTGGCGTTTGCCGCCAATCTCTTGCGATAACATTGGATTGCCCTGACCCGGCGCAATGCTAGGTCCATCAGGTCCCAATGGCTGAACACACACTTGAAAACTCAAGCCTTCGCCTGCCTGTTCAATGTTGATATAGAGCGCATTATCGGCGTTAACTTGGGCGACTGACGTACTAATACCTTCGAGATCAGATTGGATGTTTAGCATTGGCGCAATAACCTTAATACTCTGCATCACACGCTCTTTGGCTTCTTCCGGTACCAATATGCCACTTTCACCGACAATCTCAGCTATTTGCCGATGTTTACGCTCATAAACCACAAGTTCGTATTTTTTAGCGGCAATTTCAGTGAGTGAATAACAGCTGTCACCATCATCTAAATCGCTAGGCAGGTTACTCATTGCCAGTAAATAGCCGTCACTATTTTTAGTAATGATTAACTCAGGTTCACGCTCGGAAATAGCAATAGGCGTTGTTAAATCGTCTTCGGTATAGATATTCTCTGCGCCAGCCGCACTACGAAGTGCATTAACACCTTCTAACGCATAGTGCTCTTTGCCGTAATAGCCACCAACATAGGTTGCTTTAATTTGCTGACAAATATCGTGATCTTGAGGAGATAAGTAATCAAATGTCGTGATTTCATCGGCTAGTCGTTTAAGGGCAACAGTACGTCCTTTACTCCAGCCAGATTTTCCCAGCTTTTGCTCTTTGGCAACTAACTCATCACCATAGCGAGAATGCTGTAATATCCAAATTAAGCGCTGTTGTTTGTCACTCGGTATAGGCTTTGTCGGCGTTTTATCTAACGCCAACAATTGCTCAAGCGCTAAATCCCATTGCTCTTTACGGCGAATAATTTGAGAAAGATTGATGCCATTGTCTTGGCAATCAAGGGCGACAGGTAAAACTTGCTGACACCGATTCAAAACATCGGCGGCCACTTTAGCCCATAGCCACTCGCCATTATCAGCAAAGTCCTGATAAGCCTCGCTTAATTGACGAAGGAATACCGCGCTAGGTTGTTGATTAGACCACAACAAACTAAGACAGCAGACAGTGACATAAACACTATAGGAATAATTTTTAATGTGGGAGTAAGGTTCGCTAAGCTCCAGCTGTTTAGCGCGTCCCGAGAGCACCATATTAAAACGATGCAAACAGGCATAACTTTGCTGATAGCTACTTTCAAAGCGGCGATCTTCAACTTGATTGTCCCACTCCTTTGCCAATACCGTTAGCTGTTCAGGCGCTTGATCGCTACCTTGCTCCAACAGTGCAAAGGCATAAAATAAGCCACTGAGTTCGCCAATGTATTGGCGTTTGCGACGAGAGATTTTATTTTTAGCCACCAGCGCTTGCTGAAAAATATTGATAGCAACAGCCATCTCACCATTTAAAACCGCTAGAATTCCCTGCAGTTGTAGTCCGTAGGTCGATTGCTCTTGTCCAAGCAGCGCCGTCGCCTGTTGTAAACGATTTTGATAAATGTATTGCTCTGCTAGCAGCAATCGAAAATTGTCATTGAGAGGAAACAGCTTGTCTTGCAATGACGCTAGTAGTTCAACGACTTCTGTGCGATCTTTATTCCCTTCTCGTAGTTTGCGCAACAAGCTAGCAAAAGCCACATATTCCATTTGCGGCGGCAACTGCAAAAACTTATCTTCGCGAAATGGGTAGAAACACAGTTTGATCAGGGTGCTGTAGGCAGGATCGTCGACGCGTTGTGGATCTTTATTAAACTCAAATAACTCACCGCAAAGCTGAAATTGGTTGCGATAAAAACTATCGCGAATTATGCGCTGAGTATTGCTGTAACTCGGTCGTCCCCACGAATACGCTGACATCATAGGATGCACACGTTCGACAACCTCAGTAATGGCTTCAAAGGCTCCTTCATCTAAAGCTTCACGCGTCAGTTCATCCGCCAAATAAGGGGTTAGCAAAATGCCGTCTTGGGTTACCGAAACTAAATCTTGAACTATCCACTCATCGCGCACTTCATGGCTAAAAGTATTGTGAAGCTTGATGCGATTGAATTCATCGAGGTGGCTTAACTCTTGTAAGATCTGTCTGAACTTCGCTTGCCCCAAGCGATGATTAATCACCGCCAACACTTTTAACACCAGCTGTTGATCGCTAGCGAGAGCATTATAAAGGGCTTTGTGTTTGTAGATGGCAACGTCAATGTTAGTAAGAAACGACATATTGAGGTTCTAAATTTGAATATTAAATCCATGGTATCGCGTTTATTTAAATATTTCACCGTCTTATCTACGCGCTTAAACTGGCGTTCAGTTTCAGCAACCTATAGTTCTGTTTCCAAAACACAGGAAGTCTTACTATGAAAAATACGCTCCCCCTTATAAGTGCTCTCTCTTTATTTATCAGTGGCGTGAGCTTTGCCGACCACAGAGATGAATCGACATCAGTTTTTGTTACTCACGAAGTCAATGGCGAAAGTAATATTTCTAGCGCTGGTGCGGCTTTTAACTTTAAGCAACACGACAGCAATTTTGGTGGTGCAATTTCCATGTCGCTTGGACGCGCAGACATTGTTACCACCAAGCTCAATGTCGAAGACTATCTAGCGTGGGAACTCGGCGGCAAAATCGGTTATTTTTCAGATGTATCTCTCTATCTCGAAGCGGGTGTCGATTTAGGGGAGCTTTTTGGCCGCGGTCATTTGGATGAAGATAGTTATCACGACCACGATCATTACTATGATGACGATGACTACTATCACGATCGCTATCATGATCATGACCACGATTTTGGCCACAATCATTATCACCGCAGCGATTCTCTCGATGCCTATGTCGGTATCGGCGGCGGTATTAAATTAGATCGCATATCAATTAATGGCCAAGTTCGTTATAGGCAAATCGACAGCGAAGACTGGGAAGCGCTCGATGATGTTTACAGTGGCGTTACTGTCTCATTCTCGTTCTAAGCTTTTTAATTAAGTGCGTCTAATACGCGACAGTGATATTCATCTTCACAATGACAACTCGCCACTATATTAGATAACTCCTGAGCCAGCGCCTGTAGCTGGCTTATTTTTTGCTCCACATCCACCAAATGCTTGGTCGCGATTGCATGGGCTTCATGCGATGAATGATTACTGCATTCTTGCAAATGAATTAGCTGCTTGATCTCCTCCAAGCTAAAACCTAAGGCGCGTGAGTGGCCAATAAACTTAAGCCGCTGAAGATGTTTCGCGCTATAACGTCGTTGATTACCCAAGCTGCGATTAGCGGCTGGCAGAATAGCGATTTCTTCGTAGTAGCGAATGGTTGGGATCTTTATTGATGTCGCCTTTGCTAGCTGACCAATACTATAGACTTCAGTTTTTTTCATAATTTTTCACCCAAAAGCTTGAACCTCTAGTAACTAGAGGTTTTAAGATAACCTTATTGTCAGTATTTTTCTACGGAGAAAATCATGTCAGCCTGCTGTGGACACAAAAAAGATTTTGATGGAATGAGCGCAGAATATCGCCGCATTTTGTGGTGGGTCATTGCCATCAACGCCATCATGTTTGGCGTGGAAATGATTTCGGGTATCGGTGCAGAATCACAAGCCTTGCAAGCAGATGCGCTAGACTTTCTCGCCGACAGTCTTACCTATGGCCTGAGTTTATGGGTAATTGGCAAGTCCATTACCATTCGCAGCAATGCCGCACTCATTAAAGGTTATAGCTTAGTGATTATGGCGCTAATCGTTTTTGGCGGCACTATCTACCGCTTATTTGTACTCAATGAGCCTCACGCTCTTACTATGGGATCAGTAGCTATCGCCGCACTACTCGCCAACTTACTCAGTGTATGGCTATTGCGCAAACACAAAGATGGCGACGCTAACGTTCGTTCGGTTTGGCTATGTAGCCGCAATGACGCCATAGGAAACGTCGTTATCGTTATCGCAGCATCTGGTGTGTGGTTCACCAACTCCGCCTACATCGATCTGGCAGTAGCAGCATTCTTAGCCGTACTATTTCTCAATTCAGCATGGAAAATTGTTCAGCAGGCGACAACGGAGAAGCGAGACGCGCAGCAAGCTCATCATCACTGATGAGCCGTGGCAAGAGCGCTTTAACGTTTAGAGATAAAACGGGATAGATTTTGATGTATATGGAGCAAATATTATTTTTCAAGGATGAAAAATTTAGCCAACAAGGATGTTTTCACGGCGTATTTGCGTAAAATGCATCGAAATCTAAATTGCAATGCTAATCACCTTGGATTATATATTCGCCACCTTCCTCCCCTTGTTCATTGCTAAATTCAAGTTGCGCCCAAAATGCCGATTTATCAACAGCATTGATAGCAGAAAATACTTTTCGTTCCCAGAATGCCCACTCCTTCCGCTTTAATGTGTTTGCATTTATTTGCCTTGTTTTACTTTGTACACCAACATCAAGCTCTTGTGCATTTGAAGGGTTAATCTCATCTTGGATAATATTAACTATCGAAATGTACTTACCTTCAACTCTATTGCGGATTTCATATACATCGTCCCAAGTGTTCAGTTTATCTAACGTGGCTGCATTACGAGTATTCCATTTTAGTATCGCTTTAGGTTCTGGATCTAATAAATTTTCAATTTCAACAGTCAGAAAGTTATGGGCATCTTCTGTAAATGGGTTTAAAGCTAATCGATCCAGGCCATTAGTGCATTTAAAAAGATCTTTAGCTTTCTTAGCATCTTGATTACATGTTCGGCAAAGTGGTACTAAGTTGTCAGGATGAACAGCATAAAGAGGATACTTAGATTTACAAAGTTGATGGTCATAGTCAGCTCGCCATTGCTCTTCATCATCAACATGAGCCCTAAACGGAGCAAGCTTTTCCATACCACAAGCTCGACAGACCTCCCCGTTAATCAATCTAAAATCATTAAAATGATTGCCAATATTTTTATTGTTTGCTGCTGTAATTACGCCTTGTAAATCTTTTGTAGAACAATACAAGTGACTTGCCAGGTTTTTCAACGCCTTAAAGCTGTTATCTGAAAGAAAGCTCAGCAAAGACCGGTTAGGGGCTGAAAAAAACGTATTTAAGTTCTGATTGTTTTGCATTGTAACGAATAACTGGTGTCGTACTGCTTGAGCTTCTTCTTTTAAAGCTAAGAACAGCTTATGAAATTTATCGCGTGTTAAATCTCCTTTTGCTCCAGCATTGTTAGCTTTCGCATTGTCCCAACATGCTTGACCTACAGCATGTCGAGAGAGTAAAGACCGCTTAAACCGACCTCCAGCTACCGAATGTTGTAGAAAGTATAATAACTCCTCGTTTAACTTTTCAAACACCATAAATTTAGGGCTAGTAGGATCTAGAACAAACAACATATCAACCAAGCTTCCTGAGTAAATAGGCCTTTTCGGGAGAGCTACCCAAATTCTCTCTAATCCATTCAAGCACTTGAGCATCTCCTTGCTTCAATTGCCTTCGAATCTCATCTACTACTGTTTGTGAAATTAATGAACGTAGACCGAAGAACTGCTTAATTAGTACATCAAAAGAGGCGCCATAAGTTTGCTCACGCGACGGTTTCATATGAACTTTAAATTGCTCATCACGCTCAAAGAAATAAACATTTTCCTGCTTTAAGGATGAAACCATAAAAGGTGAATGAGAAGTCATTAGAAGTTTAGTTCTGCTTATGTCTCCCCCTAAACATTGTTTTATGTGTTTGTGGAAGTACGTTCGCCAAGCAGGATTATAGTGAGTTTCGGGTTCATCAAAAAGAAAAAGCGCCTGCCTCTGATTACTTGGATCTTGGCTAAATACCTTTAAACACGCTAGTGTTTGGAGTAATTGTGCCTCGCCATCTGATAAGTCATCATAGTTAGCAAACTCTCCTTCGTCATCAGCCAATTCCATCAACCGGATAGTGAGTGGCAATTTGCTTTTTAATGGCTTCTTAACGGTTCCAAGGAAGTCGTCTCTTCTTAGCGCAGTCCTGTCTACACCGCGCCAGTTTTTGGCTCCAAGTTGTTGTAACTTATATAAACGAGCAAAGAAAATTACAGGGTCGCTGTAGTTCTCTTCTCTGAGGCGTGACAAGGTTTCAACATCATTAAAATCAAATGTAATTTTTCCATGAAGGTAGTCCAGTTCATAAAGATCGAACTGGGTATCTGTTGTTTGCTTACCAATTCCTTCAAAGTTATCTCTGCCCGCAATCCTTATCAATACTCTAATATCGCGAATAGACTCCTCTTCCCCAAGGTCTCCCCTTAAATCGTATTCAATAACCAAGCGAGAAGGATGTTTGAATCTCAGTTGATCAAACACTTCTTGTCGGAAAGCGCGATCTAACATAGCTAATGAAGCAACAACTAATCCTGCACTGTCATAATCTAAATATACGAGCTGACTAAGATTAACAGGCCTTTCCCGAAGCGACATAAGACCATCTTGTTCAAGAGCCTCACCTGTTGGAGCATCAAATATGTGCGGATATCGGGTTAAATATTTTTCATTCACCTCAACCATTTGAGTATCATTCAGCTCACCAGACAGTTCTTTTCGCCATTTCAGCTTCGTATTCATGACATCAAAATATTGAACTGCATTTTTTAAAAATGCTCTCTGCAAATTCTCATTCAGACCTGACGAATAACCAACTATATAATCAGGAAGAGTCAGTTCTCCAATACCTATATTTTGCCAAGTCTCATTTGTATCAATATAACATTTTACGTCACCATCAGTTTTGATGTTAACTTTAAACTTTGGATTATGGATTCCTCCAGCAACTGCCATACGACTACCAGCGACCATGTTTGCTGAGCCAGTACTGTGATTAGTCGGAAGGCTCAATTGATATACTATAGCCACATCAAAACCTAATGGTTTTCGAATTCTAAACTCGCGACGTTGACAGCGCTCTATAAATGCAAATGATTCGGCGACAAGCTCCAAAAGTTGCGACTTACCACACCCATTTAACCCTATAAATGCGAGCAAAAAACTATTGGATTCAGAGAAGTCGAAAACGCTGTCGTGCAATCCCTTATAACTTCCTGTCAGCTCCACGCTAATTAACTTCATACAACTTCCTTATTTCGCTTTTCTCTTCTTTGTAGGCTTGAGCTTTTCCCGCTCGGCTTTGATCTTTTCTAGCAAGGCTTCTGCTGAGTTTTCATCGCTGATGAGTTCAGGGGTTTGCTCGCGCCATTTGGCGGTGAGCTCACCACGAAACGCTTTAGCGAGGATCGATTGGGTGAGTTTATTTACGCGCTCTTGAGCTGCGTTGACTTCAGCTTCAACTTTGTCGGCGTAGGCGAAGAGCTTTTCTACACGGTGGACGATTTCAGCTTGCTCATCAATGGATGGAAGTAAAATCTTATACTTTCTAACACTTTCAACATTCAAGTTTTGAATCCCAGAGCCCATTATCCCTCCTCGAGATTGCAGAACACCATCTAATGAATTCAGAAAGATTGTCAGATACTCACTATCTAGTACTTTTTGAATAGGTTTGATAAGTGTCAAACTAACATAAATAGCGAAATCAAAGTCCCATGGTACGACGCATGCTTCTCCAAAGTTTGCGCCGACTCGAGAGTATAAAATATCACCTTTTTTTGGGGCTCCACCTACAGTAAACGTTCGAAAATCGTCTTCAGAAACATACTTAATCTTATTTAGATTAGGTGCAAAAGGTTTGCTATTTTGAGCTGATAGAAAAGGGATTCCTTCTTCTACATAGTTAGGCTTCTTCGCAACCCCACATGTGATTAACGATGTAACTTCAATCAAGTTTGCCTGGATCCACCCATTAGGAACTAAATCTGATTTGTCATAAAACCAATCACTATTTTTAACCTTATTAATACGTTTAATATCAACTTTCGTTCTACTTGTGTTTAACTCATTAAGTAGTTCGATAAATTGACTTTTACATAAGATTTTCTCAGCGTTATCTTTTCGCCACTCTTCGGTCAATTTACCGCTTACGGCGGCGGCGAGGACTGATTGGCGGAAGCGTTTTAGGGTGTCGGGGACGGCGTCGAGGCGCGCTTTTATGCTGTCGACTTTCGCTAATAACTTATCCAGTTTGTCCGCAATCACCTTCTGCTCAGCGAGAGGGGGGAGAACACTATCCAGATTTGAAAACCGAGATTTATTAATAATTGGCATCGTTGTACTGGATGAGCCCAGTACAACCTGTCTATTCATCTGAGGTGAAAGCATCCAATAAAATAATAACTTCGGCTCAACTCCATTCAATGGAGAAAGAGTGTTGATCTGCTGGTTACAAGTTGCAGGAACATCCACAAACCCTGTCTTACCTATTGTTGCCCCAATACAGGTTACATACGTACTATTCTCTGGTATTTGTCTTGCAACTTCTCTGCCCGATTCTGTTAAGTAATCTTCCGTTTTATTTACCGGATAAATGCTTCCAAGATCACCTGGTTTGAATAAAGGATACTCTCCACCATAAAACTCTGGATTTTTCTTACTTGGTGTCGATCCAGTTTGAATTTCTGCTATATCAGCAAGCTTAACGACTGTCCATTGCTCAACCATTAAGCTTCTCCCAATTCATCAAGCAACTCATCCAACTCCACCAGCGCACTGGTCAATCCATCTTTGGCTTCTTGTGCTAATACTTCCGGAACAGGTAGGTCGGCAGCATCAACACTGTCTTTGTCTTTTAACCAACTAATATCGAGTGAATCACCTTTGGTATCGGCTATCCATTCACGTGTAAAACAGCGCCAGCGTGAATGGGCTAACTTTTGCTGCGCTTCCTCGCTTCCATCAACTCCTTTATTTTCTTCTGCGCTTTTGTCTACTGCGATTTCCTCTGCACCAAAACTGTATTCACCTTCAGTGCGCGGTGATGTGCCGTTAGCATCTTCGCCGTAAACTGCTTCAAACGGCTTAAGGTGGCTTTCGCCAAACGGGGTGCGTTTGCCAAATGAAGGCATATTGGTTCTTAAGTCATAGACCCAAACATTTTTGGTACAGCTTTCTTTTTGGCTTTTATCGTCAGCAGCACCTTTGGTAAAGAAAAGCACATTAGTTTTTACACCTTGTGCGTAGAAAATGCCTGTTGGTAAACGCAAAATAGTATGCAGGTTACATTTATCCATTAAATCACGACGGATATCGGTACCCACGCCAGCTTCAAACAACACATTATCCGGTAATACAACGGCGGCACGGCCACCCGGTTTTAAGTTACGGTAAATATGCTGTAAAAACGCTAGTTGTTTGTTACTAGTGCGGTAGGTTAAATCGTCACGGGTAATGGAGGCCTCACCACCTTTTGACGTACCAAAGGGTGGGTTTGCTAAGATTACATCAGCTTTAGCTAAGCTTGAACCCACTTGACCTAAAGCATTACCTAAATGCACCGCGCCTTCGTCGTCGCCTTCAATATTGTGCAGTAAGCAGTTCATAAGCGCTAAACGGCGGGTGTTGGGTACTAGCTCTACCCCCATATAAGCTTTAGTTTTTTGAAATTGCTGCTGTTGCTCGTTTAAGTCAAACAAATCATCGGTTTGTTCTTTAATGAAGTTATCAGCGGCAATCAAGAAACCTGCGGTACCCGCGGCTGGATCTTGAATTACCTCACCTGCTTGCGGCTTAATACAACGCACCATAGAGTCAATAAGTGCGCGTGGTGTGAAGTATTGCCCTGCGCCCGACTTCGTCTCGTTCGCGTTTTTCTCTAGTAGTCCTTCGTATAAGTCACCTAGGCCGTCTTTTGCTGCGCTGAACCAGTCGATTTTATCAATGGCTTCAATAAGCTGTTTTAAATGACGTGGTTCACGTAAACGTGTTTGTGCATCGGCATAAATAGCTTGTATAAGCGGATCTTCATGAATAGTCACTTCCATGGTTTGACCTGGATTTTCAGGATCAGCTTCGGTGCGTTTACCGGTTGATAACGCCAACAAAATTGCTTTATAGTCGTTAAGTAGTACCAGTCCGTCTTTACCGTTTAAATCTTGCCAACGGCAACCTTCTGGCAATGGGTGACGGTTTAAAATGCCGGCTTCGTTATTCTCGTGCACCATTTTAATAAACAGCAGCAATACCAGCTCGGTTACATAGTCTGAATAGTTAATACCGTCGTCACGTAATACGTCACACAGGTTCCATAGTTTTTGTACGATGTCGTTATGGGTCATGTTGAGTCCTTTATGTGCCTTACTTTTATACTTGGCTTTCTGAGAAGTAAGGAGAGAAATTATGATTGTCTGTTGTCATGAGCGTAATAAGCTTAGGGTGAACAAATAGCTTTTCTTTACCTGCTGTGACTTCTGTTAGTACACCAATATCACAGAGTTGCTTTAAGTAAACAGAAGCTGTTTGTCGTTTTGCTATGTCGCTTTCCACTAAGTTGTTAATGCGGCAGTAAGGCTGCTCAAAAATCACTTGTACTAACTCATGGCTGTAAATTTTGGGTAGCTGTTCTTTTACAAATACGGTTGTGTGTTCAATAAGTTCTCGCACTGCAGCTATTTTATTGGTTGTCCATTTGGCGGTTTGTTCAACTGCATTAAGCATATAGATAATCCATGGCTGCCAATCGCCATCACGAGTTACCGACAAGAGCAGTCGATAATAATCTTGCTTATTTTGTACGATGTAACGACTGAGGTACAAAATAGGCAGTGTTAATAAATCCCGCTCTATCAGATATAAAATGTTAAGTACCCTGCCAGTACGGCCATTACCGTCAATAAATGGATGAATTGCTTCAAACTGATAGTGGGATACTGCCATTTTAATGAGTGGATCAATATCGTCTTCTGCGTGAAGGAATTGCTCCCAGTTTGATAGTAGATCTCGCAACACTTGCTCACCTACTGGTGGCGTATAGATGATTTCACCCGTTGCCTGATTACTTAGCACAGTGCCTGGCACTTTGCGTATTTCCATCTCAACCGATTTGATGGTGCTACACACTTCTACTGCGGTATTGGTGTTTAGTGGCCTTTTTGAAAGCTGTATAAAGCCTTCATACAAAGCGGTACGATATCGTAGTGCTTCTTTGGTGGCATTATCGGCACTGCTGTCTTCTTGCGCATACTGAAATAGTTTATCGGTTGTGGTGACGATGTTTTCTATTTCAGAACTGTCTTTTGCTTCAAGTAATGGAATGAGGTTGATCAGAAGGCCTTGGTTTGGCAGTAGCTCCCCTGCTTGCTTTAGTTCTGCTAACGCAGCTCTAGCTGGTATACATGCCTTAAGTATTTCAATACTTTCCAAGGTATCACCTAACGGCGGTAATGGTGGCATGGTATTAAACGGCTGTTCAGCTTGCCATGTCATGTTTAAAAAACCTTAAAATATCAACATAACGATTAGCTTATGTCGATTGCATCAACATGTAAACACTTTATGTCGAAAAAAGCTCGATATTTCGACATGTAATGAACTTATGTCGATACTATCGACATATAAAGGAGTTGTGTCGATATAATCAAAATTTTTCGACACGTAATTAAGTTATGTATAGAAAAAGCCAAAAAGATACATATGCCTAAATATGTGCAGTTGCCATAACCGCCTTGCTAGCCTTATGCCTGCTCAAGGCAGTTTTACGCCTGCTCAGGCCATAATGCGTCGTTTATTTCATTTAATACATCGTCTAGTTGGTCATTCAAAACCCTATTAAGCGTTTTAATACCACCATGTGTTGCGAAGCGCTGATTAATAAAGCTCTTATCAACAACCACTTCATGTGTAAGCTGTTTCGCGAGTCGGTCAAGCCATTTACGTTGTGCAGGTGCCCAGTTGTGCAGTTGATACATTTTCTGCATAGCCAGTTGCACACGCTCAGAAAATGGCATTAACGCTTCACCAATGGCTGCTTGGCGAATATACCCCACGATAGAAGCTGCAATGTCTTGATTGGTTTTATTCTTCCACGCTGTTTCTAATGTTTTTTCGCCAAAGCCTGCGGCATCGAGCATTAGTCGTACTTCTTTCAGTTGTTCGCGTGTTAAGTCTTTTGGTTTGTTAACCACTGTGGAAAGCGCTACTGACTCATTAATTTGGTGTTTAATGAAGCTTTCAAAGCTACCGAGATAATCTTCTGGACGCTTATATTTGCCATAACTTTGCTCACGGACCTCTAGTTGATCCTCATGTGTTGAGATAAGAGGGTAACGCTCTGAACCTAGTAATTGATTGACCGCAGTAAGCTGAGGTAATAAACCACCGCTATCTTTAATAAACTTTACTGCTTGCTTAGGACCGAGTTCACGCAGGTGCTGTGGAAGTTTATCTGTTTCGGTTCCCCAGAGCTGAGTGAGCTCTTCAAGCTTCTCTTTGATGTCTTGTCGAGACTCCGCTTTTTTCTTTGCCTTACGCAATATACGCATGACCTTTTGGCTGAGCTGATCAAGTAAGTCATCTGCATGAGATGTATCTGCTGCCTCACCTTTATTCTCTCCGGGAGTGGCGAGCGCTTTTTCTAAACGCTTTTCATCGGTGAGCTCATCCACTAGCTGTTCTATGGTGATGTTCGGGTTTTTCACTAAAGGCTTCATGGTAGAAACATCTTCAAGTGCAGCGTATATATCAACTGGATCGTAAATACGGAAAACCGTTTTACCAATGTCATCACAACGGCGCGTTGCGCGCCCTATCATTTGCTCATATAAAATGCGCGAACGCACTCGACGCATAAACACCAAATTACAAATTTTTGGTACATCGATACCTGTTGTTAGTAAATCTACGGTAATAGCAATGTTCGGATAGTCTTCGTTTTTAAAACGGCTAATGGCCTTTTCAACTTTGTCGGTTTGACCTGTAATTTTTAATACTGCAGCTTGATTGTAATCGCCGTTATAAATCTCTTTGAAGGATTCGTCGAGTAAGCGTTTAACCATGTCAGCGTGCATATCGGTTGCGCAAAAAATCATGGTTTTCTCTTCACCAAATGGGTCAAGTTCTTTAACCAACTCTTCGCAGATCACACGATTAAAGTTTTCGTTAATCACGCGCTTATTAAATGCTTCTACCGCAAAGTTAACTTCATCTTCCAGTTCGGCCGACTCTACTTCACCTGTTCCTGTGTTGATGGCACTGACTTTTTCACCCTTCTCAAATTTAATACCCGCTTTTGATAGCTTAGTTTGGTATCGAATAGGCGGTTCATGGTCAATTAACCAGTCTTCAGCAACGGCTTCACGATATGAGTAGGTGTATACGGGTTTGCCAAATATTTCAGTTGTATGTTTCGCTGGCGTAGCTGTTAAACCAATACGCACCGCATCGAAATAGTCGAGCACACGACGATAGCTGGACAGGTACTGTGAAGCATCTCTTGTTTCAAGTTCACCTTCAGTCATTTCTTGATCAAGCGTATAACCCCGGTGCGCTTCATCAACAATAATACAATCGAATTCATCAACAGGAATTGGCGAGTCTGACATAAACAAGCGTTTAACCATTGCCTGAACGGTTGCCACTTGTATGCGTGTTTCTGCTTCAGCCGCCATATCGCCAAGTTCAGCAATGTTATAAATTTTAGAAAGCGGTTTACTTTCTTCGAGTGGCGCTTCATTGAAACTATCTAGTGCTTGAGTCCCAAGAGACGTTCTGTCGACTAAAAACAATATCCGTTTAAACCGCTCTGCTTTTAAAAATCGATACATCAAGCCAATAATCGTTCGGGTTTTACCTGTGCCTGTTGCCATGGCTAACAAACATTGCTGGGCATCTTGCGCTAACGCTGTTTCAACGCCTTTAATTGCCTTTTCTTGATAGTCGCGCAGCTTAAGGTAGCCGAAACCTTCGTTCTTTAGTGTTTGCTCTGCAGCTTGTTTACTACGCGTTAATTTATCTTCAAGGCCTGTTGGGCTGTGAAAATTAGCTAGCGACCTTGCAATATTGCTGTGGTCACGCACATCGCGGAACCAAATCCCTGATTGTTCAGCTAGCTGTTTTACAAACGGACGTCCGTTCGATGAGTATACAAATGGCACATGATAGTGGCCTTGTTCTCCCTCTGGCCATGCAATGGTTCTGCCTTCAAGCTCCCAAGCTGGTATTAAAGGAGGCGTATCTTTAAATCCTTTGGAATAGCGTTCAGCTTGACCTATTTTACCGGCGACATTGGTGTTTTCTTTTTTCGCTTCTACCACTGCTATCGGTGTTAACCCTTTAAACAGAACATAATCGGCATAGCCTTTTTTACCTTCATACTCCGTTGGCCATTCGGCAATCGCCATGTTTTTGCCTTTTTCAGGCATGGTTTTGTTCTTTTTAAAGTTTAAGTTTTCAGTATCTGTCTCCCAACCAGCTTCAATTAAGTGCTGATCGATAACAATACGAGTAACCTCTTCATTGAGGTACAGCACCTTAGTGGCTTCTCTAAGCTGCTTGGCATAAATCTTTTGCTTTTGTCTGGTTGCTTGTTTTTCTTCGTCGCTTTGCTGCTGCTCTTGCTTTTGCGTCGTTGCTAATTTTTCGTTGAATTCAGCACGCTGCTTTTCTAACTCTTTATCTTGTGACTCGAACAATGATTTATATTGGCGAGCCTCTTTGTCCATTTGCTCAGCTAATACGGCGTACTCTTCTTTTTCTTGCTGTAAGAGCTGAGTAAGCTGCTGATTTGACTTAAGCTGTTGGTGAGTATTTGTCAGTTCAGACTGAAGCTGTAAAATTTGTTTTTGCAGTGCTCTATGGTGTTCACTTGGGTCTTCTGGTGGCACAAATGGACCAGGCTTAAAATTGGCTGGGCATTTATCTGACGACTTATGAAACCAAATTGCCAGTTGGCGAGCAACACGCAACCCGTCCATGGCTTCTTTATGTTTTGTCTTAAACCGATGAGTTGCTTTATTGCCTTCAATACGAAGGTGGTGAAAGACATCTTTAATAAGCGGATCTAAATTTAAGTCACGATGAATTCTAAAGAGTAAATCTTTTTGGCTAGTCTGTTCATCAAAAAAAATCCCTGCGCCAGTCGCAATTTCCTGTGCAATGGCTTCGCCAAATTGTCGCAATTTTATCAATGTAGTATTTGGGTCTGTCGCAAAAACGGTTTCTGCGTTATGCGCTAATTGATAAAAAATAGGGTCATGACTTTCTAAAAAACTGAAATTACTCGCCACTGATATCGTTCCTTCGAGCCGTTATTTTTTGTCTTATTGTTACTTAGAATAACGGAATTTGTTCAACTTTCACAGAGGGTTAGTCATAGTCTTGGCAAGACGATATAACCGTTTATCTGCAATACCTTGCAGAAACTCTTATCCCTATGAAATTGGCGGCTATTGCAGGATGATCGTTTTCCTGCGAGGAATAATATGCAGAGTTAAAGCAGTTCACCACATAGTTTTACTATGGCATCAAATACCAGTTCGGTGGCTGCACTTTGGGCTGAAAAGAATTTAGCTCAAATCTAACCTGACAGACACCGTTATTAAAACGGGTAACTGTCAGATCAAGTCTGAGCTACTACAGCTCATGCAATAATTGATGAGCCGTCAAATTAGTATTTATCACTAATCCTACAATACTAGCTCGCGATACCCCACGAGCCCTAATACTTCTTCGTTTTCAATCACAGGCGCATACGCTAATCCAAAGCGCTCGAATAGGCGGGCGCAATAACGCACATCCATATGTGGTGGCAAAGAGATTAATGGCTTAGCCATGATTTCATAGATATTCACTCGCTCTGGCGCGCGATCTTTTGCCATCACTTTTTTTGCAATATCAGACAACACTACAATACCGTAAGCATCGTGCTCACTGCGCTTATCGACAATAATCACGTCAGTGTTATTTGCGCGCATGGCATCAATCGCTTCTTGTACCGTGCACATACCGTCGAGTTTCACGAAGTTATTCGACATCACATCTTGAGATTTAATTAATGGTCCAGTGCTCACAGTTCGTTCTCCACAGTTGATTTAAGTTGATTGATTTGGTGATTAACACCAACGGCATCTTCGACATCAATTTGAATAGCCATGCCAGAGCCTGGCTTGCTATCAAACTTACCGACCACATTAATGGTTTCTAAAATATGACGACTCAAGTGCTCTTCAACGATGAACAGTAATACATCGCGCTGAGTATCGAGGGTCAAACCAAAAAAGGTCTTCGATTGCTTTAGTCCTTCGCCGCGGGCATTGTTAATGATGGTAGCGCCTGTAGCACCAGCGTCTCGGGCAGCGTCCATCACTTTATCGGTGCGAGAGTCTTCGCAAAAAACAACGATTAATTTAAAATGCATAATCAGTTTCCATCCTCTTCACTTTGTTTTCTGGATGTTAGTATTTCAGTAATTTTGGCATAAGCCATTACCGACATGATTGGGAATAAACTAGCAAAGGCAATTAAGCCAAAGCCATCAATTAATGGGTTTCTACCGGGTACTGTTTCGGCAAGACCAAGTCCAAGTGCCGCAACTAAAGGCACTGTCACGGTAGAGGTCGTTACGCCGCCGGAGTCATAGGCCAATGGAATAATTAATTTCGGGCTCATCACGGTTTGAATCACCACCACAACGTAACCAAACATAATGTAGTAATGGATAGGATCGCCAACCACGATGCGGTAACAGCCCAGCGAAATGCCTACCGCCACGCCAAGTGCCACCGATAAACGCAGCCCCCAAATACCGATAGAGCCACCGGATACTTCGTTGGCTTTAATGGCCACAGCAATAAGCGATGGTTCGGCAATAGTCGTGGCAAAGCCAATGAGAAAGGCGAAAATATACACCCAATAATAATCCGTCCAATGAAGTACCACATCAGCAGCTTCGGCGGCAGATTGCGCGCCCGAAATAAACATTGGATTGGTTAACTGCTCCGCCATCAGGCGGCCGAGTGGGAATAGCGCCCATTCAAGACCAATTAAAAATAGCGACAAGCCAATAAGTACCCAAATAAAGCCGGTAATAACCTTCATAAAATTCGGTAACGGCTTGCGGATCACCGCAAATTGGAAACCAAATAAGATGGCGGCAATAGGCAATACATCACGGAAAGTCGCTACCGTGGTATCAAAGATTTGCGTTAAAACATCACTTAATATCATAAGACAATCATCCCGTAGCCCATGACGAAAATCATTGGTGTTAGCGAAGCCAAAGCTATCAGGCCAAAGCCATCGATCATTGGATTACGGCCTTTAATTGACGATGCCAAGCCGACCCCCAGCGCGGTCACAAGCGGTACAGTGATAGTCGAGGTAGTTACACCACCAGAATCATACGCAATACCAATAATGGCTTCCGGTGCAAAGGCCGTCATAATCACCACTAAGATATAGCCGCCGATAATAAACCACTGCACAGGCCAGCCTTTTAAAATTCGTAACACGCCGAGCAAAATAGCTAAACCAACACTAAGCGCCACACTCATCCGCAGACCATCGGCATAGCTACTCATCGCCTCGGGTGTTGACTGAATCATCTGTCCATCGGCAGCGACTTTTGCCGCTTCGGCAGCAACAGCGATTAATGCGGGCTCAGCGACCGTGGTGCCAAAACCCAATGCGAAGGAAAAAATTAGCAACCAAGGCACGCTGCCCTTGCGGGCAAAGGCATGCGCCATCGATTCGCCAATGGGAAAGAGCCCTTGTTCAAGGCCGTGAATAAAGAAAGTTAAACCGAGGAGTACAAAAAGCACGCCCACGATTAACTGACCAACATTTGGCAGCGGTTGCTGTAAGACAACGAGCTGAAAGAACAACACCACAGCGATGATGGGTGCTAAATCCCTGATGCTACCGACAAGAAACTTGAGAAGTTTGATTAAGGTGTCACGCAATGTTCATTTACCTCCGTTTAATAATGGTGATCTTAATCAAACTTTTGCAGCCAAGGTTTGATCTAAAGCAACTAGTAACGGGGTAGTAAAATAAAAATTTATTGGTTGTTGATTAGACAGCTGTTGCGCAACACGCTACACTCATCAAATGATAAAATCATTTAAGCATAAAGGTCTAAAAAAATTCTTTGAGACGGGAAACAAGGCAGGTATTCAAGCCAAACACGAACGCCGTCTAAGAATGCAATTAGCCGCTATCGATACCGCTTCAATTATCGATGATATTGATTTGCCAGGGTTTAAACTTCATCCATTAAAAGGCAATCGAAGTGGAATCTGGTCAGTTACCGTGAACGGCAATTGGCGCGTCACTTTTGAGTTTATCGATGGCAATGCATACATTTTAAATTATGAGGATTATCACTAATGACTATGCATAATCCACCGCATCCGGGTGAGTTTATTACCGATGTTTATATGGAGCCCTTTGGTTACAGCTGCCGCTTCGTCGCTAAGAAGCTCGATGTTTCAGCATCGACATTAAATAGAATTTTAAAAGGTCAAAGCTCTATTTCCCCTGAGATGGCACTACGACTTTCAAAAACACTGGGGCGTACGCCAGAGAGTTGGTTGCAAATGCAAGATAATTACAATCTATGGCAAGCCAAACAAAGCGTTAACCTTACAAATGTACATAGCATCGACTTTGCTATCGCGTAATATGTACCCGTAATCAATGAAGGTGCTTGTTTTATTGTGGCCAAAAATGACATCTTCTGCGTTGCGTTCAATCCCAATAGCCAGCTATTGCTCAATCACGCGCCTTGAAGCTTACATTTTATTCTCACAATAAATTCAAGCTTTTCCAACGACTACGGGTATATAAAAACGCCTCATATCAAAAATATGAGGCGTTTTTCACTTCACATACATATCTGCTACTAATGCATCAAGTCCTGCTTAGCAATCGACTGATAGATGCTAGTCACAGGCTCATTCGGCTTACCAGAAACAGTCACTGCGGCTTGTAGCTGCTGTTCAATTTCTTTAAAGGCGTTTTCATCTTGTGCGTGGACAAAACACAGTGGTGTTTCACTGTCTAATTGCGTGCCTAAATGCGCGATTTGATTTAAACCCACTGCGTAATCTAATTGATCCGATGCGCGAGTACGACCACCACCAAGACTAACTACTGCCATGCCAAAGGCGCGTGTATCCATTGCCGTGAGATAACCCGTTTGAGACGCGTACACAGGCTTGATTAGCTGCGCAGTTGGCAGATAGCTTTCCGGTTGTTCAAGTAAATTCGCGGGTCCGCCTAGTTCTACCACCATGTGAGCAAACTTCTCGGCTGCCGCGCCAGAGTCCAGCACTGCTTGACGCTTAACAGCCGCCTGCTCTTTGTTCGCGGCAAGGCCCGATACCACTAACATTTCATCTGCTAGCGCATAAATTACATTGGCTAGTTTCGGCGAGCGGTAGTTACCTGTTAGAAAGTCGATGGTTTCGCGAATTTCTAGCGCGTTACCTGCACTATCGGCTAACACTTGCGACATATCGGTGATTAAACAGCTAGTATTAACACCTGCGCCATTACCAACCTCAACGATGCTTTTCGCCAGCGCTACAGAGTCTTCAAACGTCGACATCACAGCGCCGCTGCCTGCTTTAACATCCATCACCAAGGCATCTAAGCCGCTAGCTAGTTTCTTGGATAAGATAGAAGCGGTAATGAGATCTAACGACTCGACAGTCGCAGTAACATCACGCATCGCGTACATGCGTTTATCGGCAGGCACCAAGTTGGCAGACTGGCCAATTATTGCAACGCCAACGTCTTTAACCACCTGACGAAATTTATCGGTAGTCACCTGCGTTTGATAACCGCGAATGGCATCGAGTTTATCTAACGTACCGCCTGTATGACCAAGGCCGCGACCAGAAATCATAGGCACATAGCCGCCGCAAGCAGCGACAATAGGACCGAGTACTAAGGATACTAAGTCGCCAACGCCGCCCGTGCTGTGCTTATCGACAATAGGGCCGTTAAGATTCAGCGCTTGCCAATTAAGCACATCACCAGAATCGCGCATCGCGGTGGTTAGTGCCACGCGCTCGTCTATGTTCATGCCGTTGAAATAAGTAGCCATAGCAAAGGCAGCTACTTGTTCATTGGAAATTGAGTTATCGCCAATGCCTTGCACAAATTGCTTAATTTGAGCATGTGATAGCACATTGCCATCACGCTTTAAGCGAATAATTTCTTGAGCTAGAAACATAATCGTTGCTCCTAGTAATCGCCTTTCGCCACTTGATGCTCAACTTCTAGCGTTGAGAGTAGATCCGCTAATAAGCTAGATGCACCGAATCTAAAGTGCTGAGCGTCGATCCACTCTTCGCCCATGATTTGCGCAGTTAAATCTAAATATTCTTTAGCATCGCTCGCTGTTCTAACGCCACCAGCAGCTTTAAAGCCAACGTTAGTATTCTTTGCCTTAATAACATTCAGCATAATTTCAGCAGATTCTAGCGTCGCATTTACTGGCACTTTACCAGTACTGGTTTTGATAAAATCAGCGCCAGCATCGATTGAAATTTCACTCGCTTGCTTAATTAACTCTGGTGTTTTTAATTCGCCAGACTCGATAATGACCTTTAGCATCACATCGCCACAGGCTTCTTTACAGGCTTTAACTAAATCAAAACCTACCTGTGTGTTGCCAGCAATCAGCGCTCGATATGGGAATACAACATCTACTTCATCAGCGCCTAATTCAACGGCCTTTTGAGTCTCGCTCACCGCGATAGCAACATCATCATTACCGTGTGGGAAGTTAGTCACTGTGGCGATGGCTACATTATCGATGCCAAGCTCAGCAAAAGCTGCTTTAGCCGCAGGTATGAATTGTGGGTAGATACAGATTGCCGCCGTTTCACCAGCTGCGCTGCGTGATTGCTGACACAGAGCTGCAACTATTTCGTTAGTATCGTTATCGTTTAAAGTGGTTAAATCCATTAAGCCTAGGGCTTTTTGCGCGGCAACTTTTAATTGTGACATGAGGTTCTCCAATAGTAATAAATGGCACAAAGGAGAGAGGCTCTCAATAAGAGAAGATAGTTCACTCTCTATGTGCGATAGAGTCGTGGACTTGGTTCCTTGAAGACTTTGCTATTCACTCCAATTCCATAGGAGCCGCAAATTTAATTCCTTTTATACCGCATGTTAGGTGTAAACCAATAACAAGCGCGCTCATTAAATGAAATTATTGTGCTCGCTGCAAGTTGCACAGCCAGCTTTAATGACTGAGATCATAATTTAACGTTTATAAATTCTATTATTGATACCTACCTAGTTAGTGATTGCATAATATCGCGCACTGAATTCACTAGTTGATTAGCCGATTGGCTAGCTTTTAATGATAGCTGCTCTGTTGCATTGATTTCACTGCTGATATTAGTGAGCTGTTCATTGATATTATGACTGACAACTCGCTGCTCT
Source organism: Psychrobium sp. MM17-31 (assembly GCF_022347785.1). Taxonomy (NCBI): domain Bacteria; kingdom Pseudomonadati; phylum Pseudomonadota; class Gammaproteobacteria; order Alteromonadales; family Shewanellaceae; genus Psychrobium; species Psychrobium sp. MM17-31. Next base: position 186,529 of record NZ_JAKRGA010000004.1, on the reverse strand, counting down.
TCGGCGGTGGACGAGTTCTGCATATTCATTTTATCTATCGACTCGATCGCGTTGTTGATCATTGTGATCTTGTCGCCAGATTCATTCACATTATCAACACACACTCGCGCTTGTTGTTGCACTTGATGGGTCTGCTGTTCAGCAATAATAGCTTCTTGTTGTAACGATTGAATAGTATCGCGAATTTGCTCTGTTGATTCTTGCGTTTTAGTGGCTAATGAACGTACTTCATCAGCAACAACGGCAAAACCACGGCCTTGCTCGCCCGCTCGAGCGGCTTCGATTGCTGCGTTCAAAGCGAGTAGATTCGTTTGTTCCGCAATACCAGTGATAATTTCCAATACCTTACCAATATCTTCAGAAGCTAATTTCAAACGAGATAATCGATTGAGCACTTCGTCCAACTTAGTGGCAAGATTATCAATATCAACAATAGTGGTGCTAATCAAAGACGCTGAATGCTCGGTTTCCCTACTTACATTAGATGTTTCATTAGCGGTCAACTGAACATTTTGTGCAACTTCAGCAATGCTGGCGACCATTTGCTCAAAAGCAACCTTCATCGAGGTTAGCTCTTGGCTCTGTAGTGACAGCGATTGACTCGTCTGCTTAGCTATGTCGTTAGCCCCAGTGCTCAATTTAGTAAGATCTCTAGACGAATGAGACACTCTCCCCATTAGAGTTTGCAGCTGTGCTTCGTTCATTCTAATGTGAGTTTTTAATTGGCCAATGCCGCTAACTGAGCCCGCGTATAATCGATTCAAGGTTTTCGAATTAATAAAATCCTGAGATTGGGCGACTAAATGACGGTATGGCGCTATCATTAACCATCCCAAGAAAGCCATGCTACCTGCGACCATCAAATCAACCAACAGCGCCATGGTATCGCTTAACTGCGCAAAATAGTTCACAGATGCAGGCAGCAAGCTCGCGATACCGATTAACAATGGCACACTAATGCTCAGCCTTAAGTCTCTAATAGAAATCGACGGTTTATTATGATTAAGCTGTTGATACAAAGTTTTAGCGCTAGCTATATCTTCATCGCTAGCCTTAGTGCGGACCGACTGATAACCAATGGTTTGTCCATTTTCTGTCACCGGTGTTACGTATGCATTCACCCAATAAAAATCCCCGTTTTTACAGCGATTCTTTACCACGACCATATAAGACTTGTCGCCTTTGAGTTTTTGCCACATTTCGGCAAAAACAGCTGCAGGTACTTCAGGGTGTCGCACGATATTATGATGTTGACCGATTAGTTCTGCAGCAGAAAAACCGCTGTATTTAACGAAGTCGTCATTGACTAAGGTAATCCGGCCTTGTAAATCGGTTGTTGAAATGAGCAGAGCGTCCTTGTCCAGCACATTTTCTTTATCAGAAATGGGTAGGTTATGCTTCACAATACTTCCTAATACAATACTCAAACTATTGAACTAATTAAGAAATATCAAGATACGCTTAATTTTTTGAATGTAAATTGATCAGTGTCAATCCCCAATTGTTCTCCTAAACAATTTGTTACAAGCAACAAGAGCGGCGCGCACACCGCTCTTGAAATAGAGTTTACTGCGTACCACCAACAGTTAACTCATCGAGTTTAAGTGTTGGCTGACCAACACCTACAGGAACACTTTGACCGTCTTTGCCGCAAACGCCAACGCCTGGATCGAGAGACAGATCATTACCTACCATAGAAATCTGCTGCATGGCTTCAGAACCACTGCCAATTAAGGTTGCGCCTTTAATAGCAGCACCAATCTCACCGTTTTTAATTAGGTAGGCTTCGGATGCGGAGAATACGAATTTGCCCGAAGTAATATCTACCTGACCACCACCAAAGTTCGGCGCATAAATGCCCTCTTCAACGCTGGCGATAATATCTTTAGGATCGCTTTCACCCGCCAACATAAAGGTATTAGTCATACGCGGCATTGGCAATGATGCATATGATTCACGGCGGCCATTACCCGTACTTTGCGTATCCATTAAATGCGCATTGTGCTTATCAAACATGTAGCCCTTTAAAATACCGTTTTCGATAAGAACATTGCGTTTGGCAGGTGTACCTTCATCGTCGATATTTAATGAACCACGACGATCACCGATGGTGCCATCATCAATCACCGTACACAGCTCTGATGCTACTTTCTGACCGATTTTACCGCTAAACGCCGATGATCCCTTACGGTTAAAATCTCCCTCTAAACCGTGACCAACGGCTTCGTGTAGTAATACAGCTGGCCAACCATTACCAAGCACTACTGGCATTAAGCCTGCGGGTGCATCGATGGCACTTAGGTTAACAAGAGCTTGGCGCACTGCTTCTTTGGCGTAGGTTTCAAAGCGCTTTTCACCGTTGTGGATTTGGGTAAAGAAACTGTAATCTGTACGTCCACCGCCGCCAGCAGCACCGCGTTCACGTTTGCCATTGTCATCAACAATCACGCTACAGTTTAAACGCACTAACGGGCGAATATCAGTGGCTAAGGTGCCATCTGTTGCTGCCACCAGCACTTCTTCATAAACGCCTGTGATACTAGCGACTACTTGGCTAACGCGCGGATCTAAACCGCGAGCAAAGGTGTCCATCGAACGCAAGATATCAAGCTTTTCTACTTCACTCATTAAGCTCAATGGATTAAGGCCTTGGTAAGTAGCAATGGGCTCACTCTTTTTCCACGCTTGTACACTGGCACTTTGTCCTGCACTGGCAATACCGCGCGCGGCAATCACACTTTGATTAATCGACTTATCGTTAATTTCATCGGCGTAGGCAAAACCCGTTTTTTCACCGCTAATCGCACGCACGCCAACACCGCGTTCGATGTTAAAGCTACCTTCTTTGATGATGCCATCTTCAAGCACCCACGACTCGTGATGTGACGCTTGAAAAAACAGATCGGCAAAGTCGACTTGGTGGGTAGTAAGATTCGACAAATGCTGCTGTAAACTATCAACGGTTAAACCTGATTGGGTTAACAGTGATTCACTAACGGTGTTAAAGCTCATAAATTTCTCAGTTATACGGCGCAATGCACCAAATTTTTTATTTTAATTTCGATTCAAATCGCTGCTGACTAGCCATTGGCATCTTCTGACGAATTGCCGCTAATTTGTCGCGGTCAAACTCGCCAACGGCATAACCTTCGCCACTAGCAATTTGTGATTCAATAGCGCCCCAAGGGTCAACAACCATTGACTGGCCCCATGTTTCGCGGCCATTTTTGTGCAAGCCACCTTGATTTGACGCCACCATGTAACACTGGTTTTCAACCGCGCGGGCACGGCACAATAACTCCCAATGCGCGTGACCAGTGGCATGAGTAAAAGCACTCGGCAACACCAGTATTTCGGCGCCGCGGGCGCGCATTTCATTGAAGAATGCGCCAAAGCGCAAATCATAGCACACCGCCATGCCGATATTGCCAATTGGCGTTTCAACAACACTTATATGCTGCCCAGGGTGGGTATTTTCAGACTCGCGGTAACTGCCGTAGCCATCGCTGACATCCACATCAAAGAGATGGATTTTGTTGTATTGTCCTAACTCATTACCTTGCGGATCAAATAATAAACTAGCGGCAAAGTGGCGACCGTCTTCAGCTTTAATTGCAATGGTTCCGGCGACGATATACAGCTGATACTTTTGACTTAGCTCGGACAAGGCGTCCTGCATTGGCCCTTGTCCTTTGTGCTCTGAAAATTGGCGGACTTCGCTATCTTTAGTGGCGAACATCAGACAACACTCTGGCAACACCGCCAAGATATCACCACTTGGATATTGCTTGCGAATCGCCTGCAGTTGCTCGTCGATAGCAACAAGATTCTCTTCAATTGATGGACTAGATACGAGTTGTACTGCGATCAGTTTGACGTTGTTCATCGGCAACTTTTTCTCCTTCGGGGGATGCAGGCTGAGCAGTCACAGGCTTGGACTGCGGTAAAATATGTTCAGGGACTTTGTATTTTTTCTGTTTGCGGTCAATTTCTTCAAAATTAGGCTCATCGACAGTGCCAGATAGTTTAAAGTTAACCTGCGATATAACGTCAACAATAGGTTCGAGCACTTTGGTAATGGCGAAAGTTAATACAAACATTTGCGGTTCACTCGCCGCCACACCAGCGATGACAGGTAGATTTGAAAACAGCGCCGGTGAAAAACTAATGTAATAATCGAGCTCTTGACTGGTTAAGTTAACTGAACCAACAACATCAACGCCACCAGCAACACCATCCATATGCGCATCTTCAGTAACGGCTACGCCGTTAGTAATCTTAAAACTGCCAGTGAAATCGTTAAAGAAGATCCCTTTCTGGAAAACATCTCTAAAATCTAATACCAGCTTACGACGTAGCGAATCTAGACTAAATAGTGAAAATATTCGCGCGCCTTTATCACTGACCTCTGCAATGTGCCCTTCGCCGAGTTTCCACTTAACATCACCACTGAGTTTATCCAACGATAATTTATCTAAGCCAGCGCGCCACATCAAATCAAAATCAGTGCGAACACTACTTTCTTTGATGCTGGTAGAATAGTCAAAAATCGCCAACATAGACTCAATGTTTTTACTGTTGATATCACCTGTTACCGAGAAGTATTCGCCATCGGTATCAAAACCCCATATTGCATTGGCCGATAAGCTCGATTCATTGGCATTAACTTTAACTTTAACTTTGTTAATGGCGATACCTTGCAAATGCGGTGCAGAATTAAAGCTTATTTCGCCTAACTCAAATCCAGAGACCAAACAACTTACACATTTAAAGTTTAAAGGCGGTAACTCTCTTAATGATTCACGAGTAGCAGCTTTATCATTACCCTCTTCACTTGGCTTATCGAGCACCAAGCGATCAAAATTGGCGACAATACCTTTACCAAACCAATCATCGAATAATTGCAGTTGGCCAGTGGCTTGCTCACTGTTGACTTGTACTTGCCAATAATCGTCAACTTTAGCACCGCCGAGTTGGACATCGCTAAAATCATGGCCTAGTACTGAAAGCGTTTTGACACGAGCATTAATGCGATTCAGAGGTGGGAATAATTGATCTTTACTTTGTCCTTGCTCGATATTATCGATAAAGGTTTGCCATTCATCCAGCGCTAGTGAATCGAGATCGATATTGATGGTCATGCCGTTCTCGGCAATCTCGTCTTGTGCTTTGAATTTACGGCCAACCAACAATGTAATAGCAGGCACTTCAACACTCGAATCGCTGGAATCAATGCGCGCAAACACTTCAGCTCTTGAGCCAAGTGCTAGATTAAATAACCCGCCCTCGACATTACCACTACTGGTCACCAATAAGTCTTCTTGTTGGTCGACGTATTTATCTAACGGCTTAGGTAGTTTTAATTCCAATCCCGTCATCGGCGAGCGTACAAAAGACTGATAATAAACATCGTCTTCACTGATTTTTAGGGTTAGTTTCCCTTGCCAATCGAGACTACCGTCTATGTAAGGATTTAAATACTGCTGCCAAATGTCTGGCATTTTATTGGTATGCCACTTGGCATCTAGATCAACTTCAATACCGTAAGAGTCCCCGAATGGGCGGCTTTCTAGCGCCAAAGTCACAGGCTGCTGATAGAGAATGCCCTGCAGATTTTTAGCGGAAATATCACCGCCGTTGAATGCGATATCACCACTTAACTTACCAATGTCTAAATCAATTGCCTTAATCGACAAGTCATTGTTGTTAAGCTTAACCACACCAGATACTTGTGGCAGAGTTCCGTCAAACGGAATATCAATCGCCAGCTTGGTGAGAATATCTCCCTTAGCATCAAGTTGGCTCAATACAGGGCCTAAACTATCGTTGATTGGTGAATCACTAACAAAGGTATTTATTTTATGTTGTGGTTGTTTTACATCGGCGCGAATTTCTAATTTAGTTGTGTCTGCCATTAGATCAGGAATAGCAACGGTTAACGCCTCAAAAGAAAGGTTATTTAAGATGCCTTCATAGCCCGTGATCACCATGGCTTCGTTTCTAAACAGTAGGTCTACCGTAGCATCAGTAACCGGATGCCAGTCGCTATCAAAATCAAAAGAAGCGTCTTTAATCAGCGCATTTATTTCGAAAATACCTTGATGAGCTGTATAAGGAAAATGTTCAACGTTACCCTGCCACAGCAGTTTTACATTATCACTGTGTCCCGCTTTTATCGCCCCCGATAAATAATCTACGAGTTCATCACTGAGTATCACACGGGGTAAATAATATTGCGCTTGTCTAGCGTCTGAGAGTTTGGCATCACCCAGCAATGAAAGTGTTGGCGCATGGCCATCGGCAAACTGCAGTTGCCATGAAATAGCCGTTGTTAGATCATCATTGGCTAACTGAGTCATTGGACTCGCTAACGTAAATACACCATCTTGTGAGCGCCAATTAAGCTCAGTGTTTAACTTACTAAGTGCTATGGGCGCCTTAAAGTAACGACCGAAATCTAATCTTTGTTCGCTTGCTTCAATCGTCACCGAGCCAGCGTTGTCACTCCCTTCAAAAACAGCGGTCAGCGGCTTAACACCGGGAATACCATCAACATTGACCATTGAAAAGTCAGTTAAGCGACCGCGATATTGTAAATTGTCAGGGCTCGATACCAAGGAAACACCTTTTAAGTCCCCCGTCAGCTTTAACTTTTCAAGCAGCGTTAAAGTCGCTTTATCAACACTCGATAATAAGCCAGCGACAGGCGCAAGCTTAGCCACAGGGATAGACTCAACATCGAGTTGTAAGCGGTCGTTTATACGATGCATAGCAATATTTAACGGCGCTAGGTCTTGCTTATTCAGCACTGGGATAATGGCTTTTGCTTCAAAAACCCACCCTTGTTGATAGGGTAACCATTGGACTAATTCAGGTCTGAATTCTAATCGCTCTCGCTTCGTTGCCCCGTCCCAAGAAAGGTTATTTTCACCGAGCTTAAGCATCATTGAATCTAACTGGCCAGCGGAAAAATCCGCCCATAATTCAAAGCTTGCTTGTGCACTAGCATTAGTCGCTAGCTGCGGAAGTAGAGGTTTTAAATTTTCAAGCCAATGCCAATCTTGCGCTTTTACATAAACTTGACCACGCAGTTCATGCTGAGTTGCGCCATGCAGATCAACAATCAATTTTAATGGCTGCTGTTGCTTATTGTCTTTTGTTAACAACACCTGTAACTGACGCTGCTCGATAGCGTCATGCCATGCCACCCGAGCAATATCTATCGCTGGTAACGCGCCAAATCGCTCAGCAAACTCCACCTTAGCGTTCTTAATCACTGCTGAGCGAGTTAGGTGTAGCAATTCTCCCGAATCTTGCTCATCTTCTGCTGTAGGTTCTGATTTCAGCTTATTGAGATCATCGAGAAAAATATGGGGAGAGTCTATTTCAATCAGCTTAAAACGCGGCGATAACGCCAACGCCGATTCAACAATATCAAAGTGTAATTTGGCTTGTTTGGCACTAACGCTAATCCCCAGCTTTTCGCTGTTTTCAAAGCTGAGCTCATCAACAACCAATAGTGGGCCACCGTTATGCCAAAAACCTTTGACAGATTTCATGGCCAAGTGAATGTCGTAACGCTCAAAAAGCTCTTGCGATACTTGCTCTTGATATTGATTTAAATAAGGTAATGCGCCGCGAATAGCGCTAAAGGTTAATGCCACTAAAACAAGCGCGACTATGCCTACCATCCACAATTTGGCAATGCAATTTTTGCAAAGGGTAGGCAACCATTTCATTACATCATCACCACGTCATAACGCTCGTGGCCATAGCGAGGCTCAGGTTCAATTTTCACTTCTTTGCCAAGGAATAGCTCTAGATCGGCAAGGTAATGTGTCTCTTGATTGAGTAGTGCATCACACACAGATTCCGACGCGTAAACCACAAAACGATCGGCTGCATGAGCGCGATCGACACGAATTACTTCACGGAAAATTTCATAACAGATACTTTCAGTAGTTTTTAACGAGCCACGTCCTTTACAGCTTGGGCACTCTTTACACAGCACGTGCTCTAAACTCTCACGGGTGCGCTTGCGGGTCATTTCCACCAATCCTAAGGATGAGAATTTACTCACATTGGTGCGCACGCGATCTTTAGCTAATGCACTTTCCAGCGCACTGAGGACACGGCGACGATGCTCATCTTGTTCCATATCGATAAAGTCGATAATGATAATACCGCCGAGATTACGCAATCGCAGCTGTCTCGCAATAGCTTTGGTCGCCTCTAAATTAGTCGAGAAAATCGTGTCTTCGAGATTACGGTGGCCAACAAAGGCACCAGTATTGATATCTATGGTGGTCATGGCTTCGGTTTGATCGATAATCAAATAACCACCGGATTTAAGCTCCACTTTGCGCTCTAAGGCGCGCTTAATTTCATTTTCGACTTGATAACACTCGAAAATAGGACGCTCACCGAAATAATATTCAAGCTTATCGTTAAGCTCAGGCACAAACTCCTGTGTGAATTCACTTAAGGCTTCAAATGTTAGTTTAGAGTCAACGCGAATCCGCTCTAGATCTGTGCCAACAAAGTCGCGTAACAGACGCAGTGATAAACTCAGATCTTCATACAACAAGGCACTGGTTTTAGAACGCTGACGGCGCTCAATAATCTTGCTCCACAAACGCTTTAAAAATGCGGCGTCTTGCTCTAACTCCCGCTCACCAATGCCTTCTGCGGCGGTACGAATAATATAACTGCCGTGTTCATGCGTATATTTACCAACAACGGATTTCAAGCGATTGCGATCGGCTTCATTCTCGATGCGCTGTGACACACCGACGTGCTTCGCCCCCGGCATAAACACCAAATAGCGAGACGGTAGCGTAATATCCGTTGTTAAGCGAGCGCCTTTCGAACTAATAGGATCCTTAATCACCTGCACCGTCATAAACTGACCTTGCTTAGCCAGCTCAGTGATATCAGGCACTTTCGCATTTTTGTCATCTTCGCCTTCGCGGCGAACCACAATATCTGACGCGTGTAAAAACGCCGCCTTATCTAATCCGATATCGACAAATGCCGCCTGCATACCCGGCAACACACGGCTTATCTTTCCCTTGTAGATATTGCCGACAATGCCCTTTTTAGCGAGTCGCTCGATATGTACTTCTTGCAAAGTACCATCTTCAACTAACGCAACACGGGTTTCACTCGGCGTCACGTTAATCAGTAGCTCGGCAGCAATATTCTTTTGTTCCTGTTCTTGTGGCATAGATACTCGCTTAGCGTTTTATCAACGTCGCTTATTTCTGTGTAGATAATAGTTCAGCTATTAACTGTTGTGTTTTCATTAGTGGTAAACCGACGACTGCAAAGTAACAGCCATCGATTTTTTCAACGAATTGACCACCTAATCCCTGAATACCATAGCCTCCCGCCTTGTCTTTAGGCTCGCCGCTATGCCAATAGTTCAGTGCTTCTTGTTCACTAATTGCGCGAAAGGTCACACTAGTGGTTACCACATCGCAAACAACCTCATCATCCAGCACCAACGCCACTGCTGTCATTACCTGATGTTGACGATTACTAAGGGCCATTAACATCGAAATAGCATGTTCTTGATCTCGAGGCTTACCTAGCAATTTTTCATCGATAACCACAATGGTATCAGCGCCCAATACAGGTTTGTTTTCGGTCGCAAATGCTTGACCAGCTCGCGCTTTTTCAACCGCTAATCGTTTAACATAATCGGCAGCTGCCTCATTGTCGAGCGGCGTTTCATCAATACTGGCACTTAATAACTCATAACCGATATTAATTTGCTCGAGTAACTCGCGACGACGCGGAGACTGAGAGGCGAGATAAATACTTGCAGACATAATAGTAGTTCGCTGAACAAATAGATTAAGAAAGGAATAAACGACGGCGAACTTTACGCAGGGTAAAGAAAATCCACGGCCATGCTAATAAGGTGATAAAGCTCGATGCATAGTAACTATTTGGCACCAAGGCGTGATCAATCCACGAAGATAACCCCGCAAAAATCAACTGATACACCAATACGACACCAAGTAAAATAAGCGCTTGATGCCATACCGAATACGTGCGTATTTTATGGCAGTTTTCAACGATAAAGGCCGCACACAAACCAAAAGCTAGTCCGTTAAAACCAAGTGTTGAGCCCCATAAAATATCTAGCGTCAAACCAGCTAGCCATGCACTGCCAATACCGAAACGATGTGGTAATGCCAGCGCCCAATACATCGCCGTTAGCAACATCCATTGCGGCCTTAGAAACTCATCAATAAACGGCGGCAATGGCAACACCTGTAAAAACGCCGCACAAATCAGTGATAGCCAAATAATAACTAAGGTAAAGAAAGAGCCGCGGCGCATGATTATTGACTCGATGCTTGAGGCGTAACTTCGGCGTTATCGTCACCAGTGGCTAACTCAGGCCACAATAGTAAAACATAGCGAATACGATCTAACTGCGCGATAGGACGAATGTGAATGGTGGAATAAATCTCAGAGCCGCGATTTTCGATGCCGGTCACTGTCGCCACAGGATAGCCTTCAGGAAAACGATCACCAAGACCAGAAGTCACCAACATATCGCCAATTTTTACATCGGTATTTTTGGTCACGTACTGCAGTTCCATTTGGTGAACATCGCCACGACCTAACCCGATCAGGCGAACATCGTTGCGCTGATTACGCAGCGGAATGGCATGGCTGTTATCAGCAATCAACAATACGCGACTGGAAAGCTCATTCACTTCCACCACTTGCCCTACAACGCCGTGTTCATCGACGACAGGCTGGCCGACAAAAACCTCGTCTTTAGCACCTTTGTTTAATACGACTTGCAGGCGAAATGGGTCGGAATCCACCGATTGGACACGCGCAATGAGTTTACGCTGTGTCGTAGCAACTGGCGATCCTAACATAGCTCGCAAGCGCGCATTCTCTTGTTCGAGATGCTCAAGCTTGAGTAAGCGATCACTAATCGACAATTCCAATTGGCGCAGCGCCTGATTTTCTTCCATCAGGGTTTCGCGAGATTTAACCGTTTCAGAGACATTATCTAGCGCTTCTAAAGGTGCACTAGCAATGATTTGCAAAGGACTAAAAAAAGTAGCGAGGTATTGACGAGTTGGCGCAAGTGAATCGGCACTGAGAAACAGTGCCAATGACAAAATAAAAACCGCAGAGATTTTAACGCTAGCAGGGAAGCGACGAGTGAAAATAGTCTTCATTAGTCACGCCCCACACATTGCTGTAGAGATTCCAATCGGATATTCACCGAGGAATAATTTTTACTCATAGGTAAAAATATCACCGCCGTGCATATCGATCATCTCAAGGGCTTTACCGCCGCCACGAGCAACACAAGTTAGTGGATCATCAGCCACAACAACTGGAATACCAGTTTCTTCCATGATCAAACGATCTAAATCGCGAAGCAGTGCACCACCGCCTGTTAATACCATACCGCGCTCAGAAATATCTGACGCTAGCTCTGGTGGCGATTGCTCAAGTGCAGTCATTACCGCACTGACAATACCCGTTAATGGCTCTTGCAGAGCTTCTAAAATCTCATTGCTGTTTAAGCTGAAACTACGTGGTACACCTTCGGCAAGATTACGACCGCGTACTTCAATTTCACGCAGCTCATCGCCAGGGTAAGCGCTACCAATTTCGTGTTTGATACGCTCAGCCGTTGCTTCACCAATTAAGCTACCAAAGTTACGACGTACATAGTTGATGATGGCATCGTCAAACTTGTCACCACCAATGCGCACTGAACTTGAATAAACCACGCCGTTTAGCGAGATAATTGCAACTTCTGTTGTACCACCACCGATATCGATAACCATAGAACCCATAGCTTCAGATACCGGTAAGCCAGCACCAATCGCCGCAGCCATTGGCTCATCGATTAAGTGAACATCACGTGCACCTGCACCTTCAGCAGATTCTTTAATCGCACGACGTTCAACTTGCGTAGACCCACAAGGAACACACACCAAAACGCGAGGACTTGGACGTAAAACGTTATTGTTGTGAACTTGCTTGATGAAGTATTGCAGCATTTTTTCTGTCACGTGGAAGTCGGCGATTACACCGTCTTTCATTGGACGAATAGCTTTAATGTTGCCAGGAGTACGACCTAGCATGCGTTTTGCGTCTGCACCTACGGCAGCCACACGGCGTGTACCAGCGCTGCGATCATCTTGAATAGCAACCACTGATGGCTCGTCTAAAACAATCCCTTGGTCACGTACGTAAATTAGAGTATTGGCAGTGCCAAGATCGATTGAAAGATCGTTTGAAAACAATCCACGTAGCTTTTTAAACATCGAATACGCCCAACTTGAAAAATTACAGAAATAAAACCCTGCAACTATGCCATTGACTAACGCTTGAAACAAGCATTCAAATCACTGATTTACGACATATCGACAACAATTTAAAAAAACAGTCATTTTTGTACAAAAATGACGGTTGTTAAACGTCTTTCGAATGCTGTTAGCGACGTTCGCGCCAATTGATCACGCGATCGTTTCCGCGATAGCGACCAAAGACTGCATTGGCGTTTGGATTAGTATCGGCAGTTGCAGGTTTATTATCCCAGTCAAACCTTAACCAAGTCGGAACATCCATCTCCATTGGCAATTCGCCACTAAAATTACTTGCAGGGAGCAATAAACGACCAAGCCCTGATTGCCAAGTCAGAGGTGTTGTTAACGAGGCTGCAGTGATATCGCCAAACGGGCTAGTACCCAAGGTGAAATCGCTACTTGGCGTCACAGGATAAGAGCAGCCATTACCAATGACGGTATTGGTGACAAACTCAGTGCCATTGTACAACTGATGCTCCACTGGCATTGCCAACGCTTGATTATCGGGACCAAAAGCGTTGTGGAGTTTAATGCGGCCGTAGACCATTTTGTGTCCAGCCGTTGACGCGGCCGATAAAGTCACACTCACTCCTGTTTTTAAAACTACTTTATCCAGATCTTCTATCTGTGCCACAGGGAAATTTAATGTTGCGCTAAAGGGTGCTATTTTAGCTGCAGTGTTGCGATCAAATGTAAAGTTGTCGTTATCTGACATAGTATAGGTAACGACACCAGCAGATTCGTTTATCGTACCAGTTTCAACATCACGATTATCTTTATAACTATTGACTGTCAAGCCATTGGTGCTTATCGCAGGGCTCACTGTCACACTGCTATCTTGCAAGCGCATAAAATTGCCGCGGTAATTATTCAATACCGTTGTGCCATCACTCGCCATTGCATTAATTCGCATTGCAGGATTCGTAGAATAATAGCGCAAAGCACCATCAAGCGCGCTATCACTATCGGCACCATCTGCAGTCAACTCACCAATAAATGTTTGATTGACACATTGACCTGTTAAATCACCGGTAACGAGGTTACTCACCGTAAAATGATCAGGATAAAATCTGCCAACATTATTGGCATAACCAATGACATTGCCACCGCCGCGGTAATTGCCATCGACTAAATCAGCGGCAATATTAATAATTCCAACTTCATTCCAACGCGCATCAACAAACGAAGCCATAGAATTATCTAAGGCCGTATTAGTTGCAGTAAAGGAGCCAGCATTGCCGCCTTGAGCAACTGTAGGCAATACTAACTGATGCGCCAACTTAACACTTTCACCAGCAAAATTAGCTACAGCAACGTTGTCATCTGCATTTTTGTTTGCATCGATATTACCATCATGAGTTGACGGTACATTAGGATCTCCATCCTCCCCTGATTGCCACATGATTGGTACAGCAGTAATTTTAAACGCTTGACCAGCTTGCTTAAATTTCGAGAAATCCCCACTCGGATTGCCATCGTCGTACGGATCTGAATCTTCAGGGAAAACAAACTTAAAGCCAAATGGTTTAATAACAAAACTATTAGAACTGTCTTCCAAAACAGCGTTGTCTCCAGACGGCAAAGTCACTACTTTTCGAGCGCTCAGCGACATCTCACCCGCATTAAAGTACTCATAGGAATATTGCGCTGTTGAACCTGCGCCAAACCTCAAGGTTACATCACTATAGGTTCCATTAATTTGTTCAGCAGAAGTACCACCTTCTTTGGTGATAAATGCACTACTGCAATTGCCAATATCAACATGACAGTTTGTTTTCAGCTGAAGCATCACGTCAGTATTATTAGCGAACACGTTTTCACACACACCTGTGACCGAATTTTTCGCGACCGCTTTTATTGTCAAAACTTTCTTATTGAATTCAGTATTGGAAGGCTTACCGGAGATTTGAGTGGGTATTTGATTGAACAAGAAGCCACTATCTTTAAAAGCAATCTCACAATTGATTGGCGTTGTACCGTTATAACATTGAATCGGCGTTGAGTTTGACGGTGTTGGATTAAATCCACTGCCACCTAAAGCAATTGTCGCTAATGAGTTTTGCGACAAAAACAAATCAGTTTCCTTAGTAAAACTTACATTGTCACTGGTGACGTCCGTGCCAGTCCACTGCCCTGCTGGCGACAATGTAAAGCTCGTATTTATAGTTGATTTGTTATTACAACTGGCGTTTTCACAAGCTGTTAACCTCACGGAACTAGCTTGGCACGTTAGACCATTGGGTGAAAAGTCGAATCTAAAATGATCAACTAGCTCAGGTGTCACTTCACCAAAAATTTTAAATGAGCGTAGCTCGATATAACTAGGATCTGATGGAGAGCCAGTACCATCATTATATACATGAACTTTCCACCAGCGTGCTGAATGCTTTTGTGCGAGATTATAACGAGTCATCACTACTGAATTACGCGTAGGAGATGTTAAGTTGTTTCTTGGGTTTTGATTAATCGGTGATTTTGATAAGACTTCTACCCATCCGTTTGCATTATAAGCAGGAGAGTTAGCACTATTGGCAGGCGACAATACAGAGGCTGGAACCTCAATATTTGCTGGCGATGGGCCGTCATAAGCAAAGACTTGAATATGAGTAGCTTGCCCATCAGAGTGCATATTAGATGCAGCCAAAATATCAGATGTTATTTCACGCTGTGCATCAATAACTAAAATACCATAAGCTTGAGAGTTAGTATTGCCATTCCAAGTTGCTCCACTATCCGTATTTACCTTGAATGAAACCAATGAATCAGGCTGCTCCGTCGACCATAAACTCCCTTGAGGCCGCCAGTCAACGGAAGGAGCGTCGTTCAAGTTACTATTCCAAGCGGTCACGTTATTACCGGTAATTTGAACAACTCGCGCTCCATCTTCCGTGTAGTCAATTAGGTTATCGAGCACCTCTTGGGAAATGATCGCATCAAAATCGCGAGTAAATAATAAAATACCTAAACGCTCTGTCGTATGAGCACGCTCACCATCCAAGTCATCTTCATCAACTGCAGTAAAGACACCATTATTCGAAACATTGTGGCGCACTACCCAACCGCCGTCACCACCGTCTTGGGTCATCTTTGAACCAGCCCACAAGGGTGGTGAAGACAATGACAATTGAGTTGTAACATTATAAACAACATGAGTCACAGCATCTGGCGTTGTGATTGATTCATAGCTCACTGAATTGCCGCTATTACTACTAAAACTGCCGGTAGCATTCGCATCAATAGCAATATAGCCGACAACTTCGGTAGAACGTATTGTGCCAGTGATTGCCTCTGAACGTTCTAAAGTAATTCGAGTTCCGCTTGCTGTTGTCACTCGTGATGGTGCTGTAAACCAAGGTGCTACGTAATGGTCATTAGCGCGATCTGTCGTATTATTCACAGATTGTAGCTTAGTGACTATAGTTGGCGCCTGCTGAAACGCCGAAGTGAAACTAATCGACCGTTCAGATGAACTACCATCAGTTTTATCATGAAACTGCCGAGTTGACACCACACAAGCTTCAATCTCCCTGCCATCTGTAAACTGATGGCGCCCTGGTTCAACAGCTATATAAGACAAGTTCATCGAATTAATATTTTGATTAGTTCGATAAGACACAGTAGAAACATCAAAACCAGTTGTTGTGACATTTTTAATGCGAACTTCAACAGGGTCCGACTCTTGGTTTGTTGGATTAATTGTTACTATTGGTGGGTATGGATATGTCTGCTTAAAATCAATTCTTTCATAACCATTACGAGAATTAGATGATCCAAGTGTAAAATTACCTGCTTCAAGCTTCCATGGCGATAAAGGGTTATTTGAACTAAATGACCTTGTAACCGTAGAATTCAAAGAACTAAACTGTGCCGACAAATTCACAGTTCCTGAATCATTATGAATATAGTCAAGAATAACTTCGCCATTGTCTAAAGCACTAAAAGTGTAACTGGCTTGCCCATTATCATCTGAACTAGCTTCAATTGTTCCATATCCTTGACGGACTGACCAACTACCGCGATTATCGCTACTTGATAAACTAACAGTGGTTCCAGCTCTGTTAATAACTTGATTACTACCGTCTAGTAAACGTAAACGATACCCATCTACAGCACAGACATTCGCGTCTGACTCAGTACTTATACTCGTAAGTTCAATAGCAGATATATTTATGCCACAGCCATTTGTAACTGCCGCCATATCATTCGCAATTTGAGTTGAAGAAATTTCACCATTATAAATCTTAAACTCATCAATAACTCCATTGAAACGATAGTTCGAGCCGTTTCCTGATATATGGCCACCAATCGCCATATCTTTAGTAGCATCAGCATTTCTATTGCTAATGGTTCCAGAAAGGTTCTGTTCAATACCATTGATATATAGCTTATTTGAGCCCATATCACCATTTTTGAAAACGGCAGCAACATGCACCCATCGATTATTTACAGTTGAAGAATTAATGCCATAAACATTGTTAACCCATGAATTGAAGCCAAATTTAGAGTTATATAGCCATAAATCGTATAGAGAAAAAGCCATTGGCATTTGACTATTAGCACCATACCATTTCATCCAAAACGAGAAAGAGTTAACCTGATTGTTACCTGTTTTAACTTTGGTGTTGTCTAGTACAAAAATACCCGAGCCAGAGAACTGAGCGGCATAACATCCGTCAGAAAAGTTGCCAGCTGCAGTTTCATCAATTCTTGAAATAGAGACTCCTCTTAATACTCCGTCTCTTCCGCCAATAGAATCCAAGACTTGATTAGTCCAATTTTCATCAAAAGTATAATGATGTCGTAAAGTACCATCACGAGCAAAAGACTTTTCATTAATGAAAAACGTGCAGCTGATAATTAAGATCGAAAAAAACAGATTTTTCAAAGAAATAATGGGCATGGTAAATTTCGTTCTCATCAAAATAAAAAGATACTAAACAAGTTTATCAATCGTACGATTAGTCTATACGAACGAGTTACACACTAAAAAATTACTACATTCATTCAAAAATAACGACTAATTTCTCGCCTCAACCACTACACTACGCTGGGTAGTAAAATCACCAGCACTGCAATTTGCCGTACTTTCTATCTGAAAATGAACAAATCCTGTTTGCGTCACGGTAAATGAATTACAGGTCACATTGACAATACAACCTGCGAATTCTGGTGTTCCGCCTAAAGATAGATTGGTGAGTGACGCCGCAGCAGGACAACTGGTTCCTGAATTGCCTGGTCCGAAGATATCATTGAGTGCCTTTTCAACACCGGAATTTGCGGCGTTGAGCGCCCTAGTCCCATACACCTCATACACATTGGCGCTGGCGCTAGTATTAGTAATTCGTATCATCGCATAGGCTAAGAAGGCCAGTACAATAATCACGAACAACGCGATAACCAACATGCTACCACGCTGTTTTTTAAGCTGAGGACTAGAGGTTTGATTACGGAACATTGGCAATATTCACCTCATTAACGAGTCGCAAACGCTCATCGTCATATCGAAAGCTAAAGTCCATTAACACGATTGCATTGCGAATTAGCGTATCACCTTGATAACTAAATATCGGCGTCGAACCGCTTGGTTTAACTACATTTTCTGCCATCAATACGCCTGTACCACTAGGCGGGTTAGCAACGTTTTGATAACGCTTGATATCACCGCTAGTGTCCCAGCAATACGCCACATTTTCGCGAATAATGAAATAACGCTGGTTGGGGGAATCATCATCAAAATGCACTGCATTGGTCAAAGTCACAGTAACTACATTATCGACAGCCGCAGAATAACTATCAACATTAAATACTTTACCCGTTGTTTGAGTGCCATTGACATAAACTTCGCCAACACTCAGCGGATAAACCACCAATTTGGTATTGGTTGGTGTAAAAGGTTCACTGCTAGCAACTATCGTCACCGTCGAGCTTGCTGCATCTGGTAAAACCGGAATATCGACATAAGTTGAGCTTGCCAAGATAGGAATAAACTCAACACAATCGCCGCCATTAGTCACTCGCACGCTATTAGGCAACGCATTGCGTAACTCGCGCGTGATACGCTCAATCACAAATCGACTATCGCTGATTTGCTTATCACGACCCGCCGTGTCTTGATAGGTCTGCACACCATAGCGAATAAAAGTCACTATCCCCGTGCTAACAATAGCTAGCACTAAAATGACTAGCACCAACTCAATGAGCGTAAAACCGCCGTTGTTACGCTTCATTAGTAGTTACCTCGATAGCTGGCAAAAGACACTTGCTCGTTATTCGGCATGGTGACTGTGACGGTAATTAATTTTGCATTGGTTGCCGTATCGGCAGTGCCATCATAATTGCCATCGTAATCGACGCTGACACTTAGTTGATAATTGGCATATAAATCGGCGTATTTCGCACTATTGTCATTGAGCAGAAGACCGTCAATGGTAAAGCCATCGTAATCGTCAACATCATCGAATAAATTACGCGCCGCTGCGCCTTCTTCAGGGCCTAGCGATACGGTGCAAGCCAATGGATTAGTGCTACTGCCACAAGGGCCCTGCGCTAAGGATGGATTAGAGTTTTCATCATAAGCTTTGCTGCTAATTTCACTCATTAAAGCACTCGCGAGCTTGGCGGCGCGTACCTGATAAATTGGGTCGACACTTTGCTCAGCACGGGGAACTATCACCGAAAAAACCATAGTCATGGCAACGGAAAATACCACGATGCCAATGACAAGCTCTATTAAGGTAAATCCTTTAGAAGGGGTATTAAAGCGCATGAATATACCCCTGACTTTCTATCTTTATTTGTAGTGTTTCAGAGCCAATGATATCAATCGTACAGCCCGCTGAACCATTGCATTGCCCAATGCCTTGATTGTCAGACTTAAAGTCAATATTCAAAATTGAAGGAGGTGATGAAACTGCGAGACTAACTGATGTTTCTGAAAACTCGAGCAAGGAATCTTGTAAAACAACCAGTGAACTACTATTGCAAACACTAGGATTTACGCTCGTATTCAAAGTCATTTCAGCCAACTTAGCACCACTTGAATCAATCACTACTCGATGACACTTATCTATTTGATTCATTGACTTAAGCTGAGCCAAACGCAATTGCGAAATCAATTGATCGCGAACCGCAAAGTGTTCAACTTCGGATGACGTAAAGAATTTAGGCACTATAGTGACCGCCAAAACACTGATGATTAAAATCACCATAATTAGCTCTATCAATGTAAAAGCGCGTGAATACTTCATCAGTGCTTCCTATTGTGGTGCCGAAAAGAAATGGAATGAGTAAATCATGATAAGCTTGGTTTAAACCTTAATCAAGCTCATGAAGCATAAACAAAAAAAGCCACATCACCGAAGTGATATGGCTTTCCAAGAAAGAGGATTAACGATTAAGCGTTAACGAACTCTTCACCTAAAGTGATGTCGCCTTTTAGCGTCTCTAAAGCACCTTCTAGTGCGTCAGATTCAAATGCAGAAACTTCGCCGTAGCTTAATACTTTTTCTACACCGTTCTTACCTAAAAGAACTGGCTGTGCGAAGAAACGAGCTTTCTCGCCTGGACCTTCAACATAAGTACACTCAACAACGTTTTCTTCGCCGTTTAATGCGCGAACTAGTGATAGACCGAAACGTGCAGCAGCTTGCCCCATTGATAATGTAGCAGAACCGCCACCAGCTTTAGCTTCAACAACTTCAGTACCAGCGTTTTGGATGCGGTTTGTTAGTGCAGCAATTTCTTCGTCTGAGAATTCGAAACCAGATTGAGATAGTAACGGTAGGATAGTAACACCAGAGTGACCACCGATTACTGGAACGTTTACGTCTGCAGGGTTAACGCCCTTAGCTTCACCAACGAAAGTGTTAGCGCGGATAACGTCAAGTGTAGTCACACCGAATAAACGAGCTGGATCGTAAACACCCTTCTCTTTTAATACTTCAGCGGCGATAGCAACTGTTGTGTTTACTGGGTTAGTGATAACACCGATTAATGCTTTTGGACAAGTGTCAGCACAAGCACCGATTAACGTTTTAACGATACCAGCGTTGATGTTGAAAAGATCTGAACGATCCATACCTGGCTTACGTGCAACACCTGCAGAGATTAATACTACGTCTGCACCTTCAAGTGCTGGCGTAGAATCTTCACCTGCGAAACCTGTTACTTTAACATCAGTTGGGATGTGGCTAAGATCAGCAGCAACACCTGGAGTTACTGGCGCGATATCATATAGAGATAACTCGCTGCCCGCAGGTAGTTGAGTTTTTAACAATAAACCTAGTGCTTGGCCAATGCCACCAGCAGCGCCTAATACTGCAACTTTCATAACTTTCTCCCTTAGAGATTATTTCAATTTTTAATAAATCGTCAGCCGATAATATGTCTAACGATGAGATGCATTCACTGTAGTGAAATTAATCGCTAAAAACCATGCGACTAAAGCTGCACCCGTTGTAAAATTCGCACGCAGTATAACCTAGTTTTTACGCAAGCCAAAGCCATCTTAAACGCTTGTCTTAGGCATTTTTTTGCAAAGTTATAAAAACTGGAAATAAATACTTACATCACAAAAAAATAATGGTTTACAGCCCTTGATTTATGCAATAATGCACATAGTTATTGAATATAACTGTGTTTTTATGCATCACTTATGCATATCATTTCCAAAAATAACAACAATAATGGTACAAAATGAGACCTTCTCAAAAACAAGACCAGCTTGTAAAAGCATTTAAAGCCCTATTAAAAGAAGAGTGTTTTGGCTCTCAAGGCGACATCGTTCACGCACTGCAAGAATTAGGATTTGAAAATATCAATCAATCTAAAGTCTCTCGCATGCTCAGTAAGTTTGGTGCCGTTCGCACCCGCAACGCCAAACAAGAAATGGTTTACTGCCTACCAGCAGAAATGGGCGTTCCAAACACCAGTAGTCCACTGAAAAACTTGGTAATCGATTTGGATCACAACGACTCAATGATCGTTATCCGTACCAGCCCAGGCGCAGCGCAGCTTATTGCTCGCTTACTAGATTCTATTGGTAAAGCTGAAGGTATCTTAGGCACCATCGCCGGTGACGACACTATCTTCATCGCGCCAGCACAGGTCAGCGAAATTCAAAAAACACTGGCAACTATCAAAGAGATTTTTAACGTTAGTTTGTAATTTACTCGAGCTCGAATCCCGTCATTTTTGGCCATCCATGGTACTGCGGCATTGCCGACAAGGATGTCGGTACTTAGGGATTGCAGGAGCATATACCCTGCCCGTTTATCCGGAACATAAAAAAAGAGAAGCCTTATCTTCTCTTTTTTATTGCCTGAAAGGCAAACTAGCTATGCGCTGAAAAATAACTCACCGCTGGCGCGAAGAACGCTGCACCAGTTACTGCTTGGGTATATTTGAGTAAATGATCGTAATGCCCTTTATTGTCACCAACAATCATACTACGCAGCATTAATTCAAAATTTAGCGGCGTTTTACAACAGGAAATAAAGAACAGCCCCTGCTCTTTCATATCACCATAAGGCATCGACTGGCGTAAGATCTCAACAGAATTGCCTGCATCATCTTTTAACCCTGTACGGCGAATGTGCGAGGTTTTCGGTTTGTTAAACGATGAATATTCGTGATTGTCTTGCTTGGTGCGGCCAATAATATCTTCTTGTGCTTTGATCTTTAGCTTATCCCACTGTGTAAGATCATGAACATAACGCTGAATATGAACATAACTACCGCCGCGGAATTCATTATCTTCTTCACCAACTAACGCCACTTCTTGGCGATGCAAGCCTTTAGGATTTTCGGTGCCATCGACAAAACCAGTAAGATCGCGACTGTCTAAGTATCTAAATCCACGAACTTCTTCGACGAGGCTGGCAAGATCTTCAAGCATCAAACAAATCTCACGGCTGACCAAATGATTAATATCGCTGCGATCACAGCGAATTTGAATAAAGAGATCGATAGGAAAAGCTGGCGCATGACGATCATCTTGGCTGAGTGATGGAAATGGCCTTAGCATCTTTGGTTTGGAATCGGGATAGAGGTTTTCCCAATAATTGGCGCCCACGGCAATAAAGCCTGAAAACGCCACATCACTGTATTCGTCAGCCATCTCTTCGAGATAGTGACTGATTTCCACCAGCTGGCTGCGAATAGCAGCCTCCATGCCTTCATGACAATCGAATAGCAAATATTGGCTATGTAAATTTCCTTCGGCGCAAATTCCAGATTGTTCTCTTGCCATTATTACTCCAACGCTTGCTGCGCGTGCTGATTATTATTCTATTCTAGAGTTATGTTTTAAAAGTTACCCATTGGTGCGCTGTCACCGTCAAACCAAGCTCTTGGTCCAGCGCTAAACGCTCATGTGAATGCACTTCCACTAACACCTTATCGTCAGCTTTTGCTGCAACTTGATAAATCCAATGACTACCAGCAAATATCGCCTGTTTAACAACAAATCTATGCGCTGAGTTTTCATCAATAACAATTTGCTCAGGTCGCAACATCACCACATTATGATCCAATGGCAGCTCAGCGCCATTCAACGTTAGTGGTCCCAGTGCCGTATTCAAATGCTCTTTGGTAGCACTTTCAATGGTTAAGTAATTAGTTTTTCCCATAAAATTAGCGACATAGCAAGAACTAGGTTGTGCATATAACACACTCCCACTATCAATTTGCTCGATTTTTCCATCGTTAAAGATGGCAATTTTATCGGCAAACGCAAAGGCTTCGTCTTTACTGTGAGTCACAAAAACCGCTGGCACGCCTTGCTCTTTAAGGATCTGACGCATCTCTTGCATAATCTCGCCACGCGACTGGCTATCGATATTTGAGAAAGGCTCATCGAGTAGCATGAGTTGCGGTTTGTAGGCCAAAGCACGAGCGATAGCGACACGTTGCTGCTGACCACCTGATAATTCATGTGGAAAACGATCGCCATAGCCCAATAACTTAACCAAGCGCAGCATGTCATCAACCACCGCCTGACGTTTCGACTTATCAAGTTTTTGCAAACCAAAGGCCACGTTGTCGTTAACACTCAAATGTGGAAACAGGGCATAATCCTGAAAAATCATCCCAACATTGCGCTTTTCGCTCGGCACTGATTTCTTAGGCGTGCTGATTACCGTATTACCCAGCGATATTTCACCGTCACAAATAGGCTGCAATCCTGCAATGGCACGCAGCAAGGTCGTTTTACCACAACCACTAGGCCCTAATAACGCGACGATTTCATTGCTTTCTAAACTAAGCGACAACCCTTCGATAACGGCTTTGTCGTCGTATTTGCTCGACAAATTACTGATAGTTAACTGCGTCATATTAGTGTTGTTGCTCCAGTGAACGATTTAAGAAAACAAGAGGAATTAGTCCAACCAAAACAATCACAATAGCGGCTAGTGCGCCGTATTCTAATTGTTCGTCAGACACAAATTGATAAACATAAGTGGCAAGTGTTTCGTAGTTAAACGGGCGTAATAACAACGCGGCTGGTAACTCTTTCATCGATTCGATAAACACTAACAACAGCGCCGCAAAACAGCCTTTTTTGATCAGTGGTAAATGCACCTTAAACAACATGCCTAATGGTGATTTTCCTAAGGTCAGCGTTACCATATCAATCGATGGCGAAATCTTATTAAAGCTCGACTCAA
The DNA here is from genome assembly GCF_022347785.1 of Psychrobium sp. MM17-31. Taxonomy (NCBI): domain Bacteria; kingdom Pseudomonadati; phylum Pseudomonadota; class Gammaproteobacteria; order Alteromonadales; family Shewanellaceae; genus Psychrobium; species Psychrobium sp. MM17-31. Next base: position 162,504 of record NZ_JAKRGA010000004.1, on the reverse strand, counting down.
TAGAACCGATAGCGATGGCACAAAAGCGCACCGTATAACCTGCAGCAATGGCAAAGACAGTACCTGAAAGCAACAAGCCCGGGCCTTCAATACCGAAAGACTCAAGGAACTCATTGATGCCGTGATCGAATAGTGTCAGCGGAATTATCACACCAATCGCCAGCACAGTGCCCGGCAGTGCATAACCCGTACTAGCGATTTTCGGCGCTAGCGCAGCATATTTACCGCTTGATAGACGCTTAAAGTAACCAAGTAAGATAGCAATAAACAAGCACACCAAGGAAACCGTCGATGCTAACAGTAGGCTATTGACGCTGTAATCGAAGAACTCACGATTCCACGACACATCAAAATAATCAATCGCCATATTCACTAATGAAATAAATGGCACGCCAAAGCCCGCCATAAAGATAGTTAAACACAACAATGTCGCTAACCATTTTTTGATACCACTAAGCTGATGGCGCATAACAGGCTCGCCCGAATCAGCCCGCTGATAATGGCGCTGCTTGGCTCGGCCAACGCGCTCTAATGCGATAAGTACAAACAGGACAGCCAGCATTAACGCCGACAAACGCGCAGCCGCCGCTAAACTGCCGTAACCAAGCCACGTATCGTACACCGCAGTTGTTAAAGTCGGCACCGCAAAATAATGCACCACCGCAAAATCAGCCAGTGACTCCATGGCCACCAAAGCCACAGCAACAGCTATCGCTGGACGCGCTAATGGTAACGACACCCGCCAAAAACTCTGCCACGCATTGGCACCTAACATCCGCGCGGATTGTGCCAATGACTGTGATTGCTCGAGAAACGCCGTTCTCGCCAACAAATAAACATAAGGATATAACACGAGAGCCAGCATCACCGCGGCGCCAAACCAGGTACGAACATCGAAAAATGCGTAGTCTTGTGCCGATTTCCAGCCGAAGAATTCACGCAGCGCCGTTTGGACAGGCCCGGCATATTCCAATAAATCGGTATAAACGAAGGCAACAACATAAGATGGCATAGCTAAAGGAAGCAACATGCCCCATAAAAATAATTTGCGCCCCGGAAACTCGCACATTGCCACCAGCCAAGCGACAGGTACACCTATTAGCATCGATAAAAAGCCGACGGTACCAACGACAAGTGCGGTGTTTAGCATGTAATCAGGCAGTACGCTTTGCCATAACTCAGCAAATACATTGCCGTCATCGCCAAAGGATTGCCAAATAATAGCGAGTAGCGGAAGGAAGAGTAAAAACGATAAAAGCCAGCTAAACGCTGGCCATTTCTTGTTGAGCACTATCAAAATAAGTCTCTTATAACATTCAATTTATCAAGGACTAACCTGTCCTAAATATTGGCTGAGCCTATCTTAGCTTAAGATAGGCTGGGCCGCTATTGATTATAAATCGAATTTAACTTGGTCTAATAACTTAAGTGCAGTAGGACGGTACTTCGCAATGTCACTCATCGCTAAATCGTCAGCTTTAAAGTCGCCCCAAGAAGCAACTAATTTAGATTTTTCAACGCCTGGTTTAACTGGGTATTCCATGTTTACTTGAGCGTAGATACCTTGAGCTAAATCACCTGTTAGGTATTCCATTAGCTTGATAGCAGCATCTTTGTTTGGAGCATATTTAGTTAGCGCCATACCACTCACGTTTACGTGTGCACCGCGACCGTCTTGGTTCGGGAATAAGATGTGTACTTGATCGGCTGTTGGTTTTTGCTTAGCGTCTGTTAGCATTTTACCGAAGTAGTAGCTGTTACCTAGTGAAACATCACATTGGCCAGCAGCAATAGCTTTGATTTGACCACGATCGTTACCTTGCGGTTTACGCGCTAAGTTTTCTTTAACGCCCATTAACCATTCTTTAGCTTTCGCTTCACCGTGATGTGCAATCATCGAAGACACAAGTGCTACTGTGTAAGGATGCTTACCACTGCGAGTACAGATTTTGCCTTTGAATTCAGGTTTAGCTAAATCTTCGTAACTGATCGCTTTGTTACCAAAGCGCTCTTTTGACGCGTAAACATTACGTACGCGCGTTGTTAATGCAAACCACTCATCTTCTGGATCGCGTAAGTTTGCAGGTACGTTACCTTCAATAACTTTACTATCGACTGCAGCCACTAGGCCTTTGTCTTTTAATTCCATTAGACGGCTGATATCAGTAGTTAATACCAAGTCTGCCTTAGTTAATTTACCTTCGCGCTTTAAACGCTCCGCTAGGCCTTTCTTAGCAAATACTACGTTTACGTTGATGCCTGTGTCTTTTTCAAATTTCTCTACCACAGGATCGATTAAGAACGACTGACGGTAAGAGTAAATATTAACTTCTTCTGCAGCTTGTACTGCGAATGAACCCGCTACTGACATCATGCCAACAGCCATTGCGATCATCGATTTCATAGCAACCTTCTAAATAGTAATAATTATCATTAAGCGGCATTATAGCCATCTTGACTTAACTGGCAAGCATTTATACAAAGATTTACATAAGGATTGCAATAGCGATCTAAATAAGCGGCTTCCACAAACGATCGCCACGCGGCTTGTAATGAGCATCATAATCAAATGAAACCATCACGCGTGTTGCGCGGCCGATTATCTCATCACGTGGAATAAAACCGTAAACGCGTGAGTCAGAACTATTATTGCGATTATCGCCAAGTACCAAGTATTGATCCTGCGGTACGGTCACTGGGCCAAATGATGTAATATCGCTATAGCCAACAACTTGAATTTGATGCGCAAGCTCAGGTAATTGCTCAACAACTTCCGCCGAGTTCATTTGATAATCCATGGCCTTGCCGTTAATAAATAACTTGTTGTCACGCATTGCAACGACATCACCCGGCTCGCCAATCACTCGCTTAACCATGCGCATATCAGCGGCTTGCGATTCAAACACTACTATTTCGCCGCGTTTGGGGTCACCAAGCTTTACTAAGGAATGATAAATAAAGGGAACGTTAATATCGTAAGCAAGTTTATCGATGGTGATTTGATCACCGGGGATAATGGTGGGAATCATCGAGCCAGTTGGCACACTGTTATAGTCGGCTACGGCACTTCTAAACATACTCATTAAGAGTAAAAAGATCATAATACCGCGGTTTTCTTTAATAAACTTTTTCACTTTATTCATAACTCATCCTCGTGTTAGTAAAGGATTAGTGATCAATAAGTTAAATAAGTTCCCACGGCATTTCGATCTAGCCAAACAATGTGTAACTAAATACTACTCCTCAGTAAACAGTCCGTATTCCTTGGCTTTCTTAATACGGTCTTTTACCTCTGGGTGAGTCGATAAATACTTAAGTAAGTCAGATTCTTCGTGTTGAGATTTTAGATCGAGAAACACTGACATCGCATCGCCAAATGCTTCAGGTGATTTGCCCAGCTTAACCAAATGAGCTAGTGCATAATCATCCGCTTCCTCTTCCATCTCACGAGAGAACGCGTTCATCACTAACGCAGAGCCCGTACCTAGAATGGCCTCACCCAGCGTGTCGACATCACCGAAAATAACCGCAATAGCCAGCGTATTACTGATAGATTGCGCCACTAAACGCAGGCTATGCTTGCCTTCTACGTGGCCAATTTCATGTAACAAGACAGCGAGGATTGCATCTGGCTTATCATCGAGCTTTTCAATCAGGGCATCGGTAATAACTACAGTGCCATTGGGCAATGCGAAAGCATTGGGGCCAAAATACTCACTCTTATAAACGTGAAGATTGTAATTAACGTCTTGTGATAGAACCAAGCTAGCAATGGCATCTTGCCATTGTTTCTTTACCGCTTCTTGCTTCTCTTCTGGCAGTTCACTAGGCTCAAGAAATAATTCTTCGATAATTTCAAACGACTGCTTACCCATTTGTTCGGGAACAGATTGTGGCACCAGAGCCACAGATTTATCAGCGACGTAAGGCATTCCCACCGCCAGAATAAACCATAAGCACAAAGGTATTAATGCAATAGATGCAACAATAAGTGGCTTATTCTTTTCCAACTTTTCTAGTTGAGAATTACCGACCTCAAGCCGCTGACTCGCGTCACTTGCAATAAAACGTCCACCGTCTTTAAACTCAATTTCTGTTGCGACACCTGGAATGGGAGAGCTAACTTGAATGTGATCTTTTTCAACAATGAACGCACATTGATTGTCGTAATGAACACTAACGGTATCAGAAACCACTGATACCGTTGCGACTTTCGATTTGCTACTTCTTGGGAAGTAGTAATTTCCGTGAATTGACTGCATTAGGTTAACGCAATATCAACGTCAAATACTTCGGCAGCTTCTTCACCAAAGGCCGATTGCGACTCTACCATTTCATCGATAGCGCCATCTGCTTCATTATCGATTAGCACTGACGTTGCTTGTGATAAGAAACGTGCCGTACGCACTTTCACCCATGGATAGGCAAAACCAAAGGTTAAAGCAACGGCTAACACATTGACAAAAATAAGCTTCACATAGCTCCAAATATCAACGTTAGAACGAGGCTGTGCTAGTCCATCAAACTCACAGTTATTCAAAATGTGATTGCGAATTCTACCGCGATAAACCGCGCTACAAAGACTGATCATCAAGATGTACATTGCCATCATTGCCACCATCATAACAATACCCATGCCTGTCGTTGCAGCATCTGACTCCACACCAGCTAACGCGCCCATGCCGCCAAACACCGCCATCATAATACCCATAGCGATAATCACCCCAAACGACAGTGCAAACACGAGTAAACTTGTCACGTAATATTCGCCCGATTTGAGATTAGCGCTCAGTTTTTTATCGCCATAGCTAATGTTATTGTGAACGTATTCATCCATTTTCTTAAATGCAAATGGCAGCATCAAATACAGAGTAAAAACAGAGGCAATAGGCAACAAAATGAAATAGACAAAGGCTTCGCCGTATGAGCCCTTAAAGGAGAAGCGCACGTTGCGATAGCTACTCATTCGCAAGTTAAAACGCAGACTTTGATTGATAAGCCAAGGCACCAAAAACAACATCGCAAAAATCACTACCAACCCCCAAACTGGGTAAAATTGCAGTGTCAGTGTGTAGATAGCAAATAAAATTACCGCAAGGATTCGTCCCTTCAAAATTTGCAATGGCTGAGCTAAATAACTGAAGGCGTGGCCTTCGATTTTAGTGTTGCCGTAAAAGTATTGCTGAGTGCGCACTTTAGCCCATGCAGAATAAATACCCAATGTAACTATCGTTAGTAGCACATTGACAATCCAGATACCGAAGAATTCTTTGGCATCGCCACCAAAAACAACAGGTACTTTTCTGTAAGGTGGAGCTGGCGGCGGTGTTACTAGCGCTGGCTCAGAATTTTCAGGTGGGTTTTGTGGCGTATCGATAACGTCCATATTGTGATTCCTTATCTGTAATGCGCACACCTCATTGAGCACGCGTTTACAAAGTGTAGATTAAAAAAATAAAATATTACCAGCTACTCAAAGCTGGTAGCGTAAAGTGGCGTTCTTGCATTTCAATCACGACTTCTTGCGGCTCGACGCGAACCAAACGCATATTTGCGTTAATGAGCTCGCCTTCTTTCACCACTTGATCGTTAACTCGAACCCAACGATCATCCGCGTTACTGGCATAAATATGCGAGCTAAACTCTAAGGCGGGTACCAAATCTTGATACCATTGCGGGTAAAGCGTCAGCGGCTGCGCGTGCAACTTCACCTCTGATTTCGGAGCTGCCTCTTCATTGGCCATCTCCTGCATCACTTGGCTAAACTGCTGGGCTAATTTCGATTGCGAAGCAGTTAACTGACCTGCTTGAACAGAGTCCTTAACGCGAGAAAAGTCCTCTACAACCGCAGCATTTGTCGCTGGCTTAGGCTGAATAGTTGTCAGCGCCGATTCTTGCTCAACCACCACGCGATCGTTCTTTAACTTGGCCGTTAATCGCGGCTGATATGGCAGTGGCTTAGGAGGCAGTGATACTTGAGTCACTTGCAATGGAGTATTTGTTGTTTGTGCAGCGGAAACAGGCTGTTGCATCGGCACTTGCTGTAAGCTCTCAGTCGCCGCGCTAATCGTCGGAGTCGGAGTATGATTAAAAACGGCAATAGCAATACCACAGCCCAAAGTTACTAACGGTAACAGCCACCAGCTATTAAACGATTGATTCATTATTGATTACCTCGTAGCTGCAGTGTGTTTTTGCCAGTAACGCTTTGCAAGCGAATCAGTGTTTTTGCACCAGCAATTCCATCTACCATCAGTTGATTGTCGCTTTGAAAACGTCTCACTTTTTGTCGCAACTGATCATCAAACACATCGCTGGGATAACTCCCCGGCGCATAAAGCTGATTGAGCATTTGTGCTAACTCACTCACTCCTTGACCACGCTGACCGATATTTAATGCGCGCTCATAATCAAAATTTGGCTGCCATAACAAGGTGAACTCCCCTGTTAATCGCTCTAATAACCACGCTTTGGTAACGGTGAGTTGCGAGCGATTAAATTGCATTTTGATAGCTTGCTCATCATCGGCGTTTAAAATCACGCCGTAATACAATTGACCGCCGTCTTTTAGCGTCACTAATGCTGGATGATTGTATTCTAATAACGCTTGCCAACCGCTAGCGGCGAAACAACGCAGGCCATAACTCTTAGCCTGCACACAGCCATTGCTACCTGCGCCATGTGCTGTGCCCCATGCCCCCATTAGTGCCGAAAACGCCGTTGATTGACTGGTTGCTTCTCGCAAAATAGACGTCAGTTGACTATTATCAGCTTTCATTTCAACCAATGGCTGTATCGTTTTAACAGGCTGGGTAATCACCTTGGTTTGTTGCTCTTGGGCGGTTTGATTTAATGCCCAAGCTGTAATGCCATAACCGATCAGCATAGTAAAAACACTCACCAAAGCTGGCATTGCCCATGGCGGCGTAGCAACTGATTTATTAACAGGCATATCAATCGCCAAAATATCTTGTGCGACTTCAGTAATCGTTTTCGGGCCAATTTCCGTCAGCTGTTGACCGTAAGCGCTAAGCAGTGCTTTATCACAAATCAAATTAATAATACGGGCTATGCCGCCGCTTAATTGATGCACCTTATTACAAGCCGCTTTAGTGAATAACGCACTATCGCGTCCTGCAATAGCTAATCGATGGGCGATGTAAGCACTAACATCAACATTATTGAGTGGCAATAAGTGATAACGCGCAGTGATGCGCTGCGCCAACTGACGCAAATGATTTTGTTTGAGTTGTTGTTGCAATTCTGGCTGACCAATTAGCACTACCTGCAATAGCTTTTTATGATCAGTTTCAAGATTGGTCAAAAGACGAAGCTGCTCTAATACCTCGGCTTGTAGGTGTTGCGCTTCATCGATAACCAATAAGGTATTACGCCCTTGCTGATGATTATTCGATAGAAATTCTGCGATAAGATCAGTAAGCTGTTTGAGCGTTGGATCAGCCGGATAATCGATTTTAAGCTCATCACACAGCGTCGCCAGCAGTTCTAATTCACTCAGCGCTGGGTTTAAGATAGATGCGATATCAGTGGTGTCATCAAGCTGGCTTAGCAATGAACGGGCTAAGGTAGTTTTTCCTGTGCCCACTTCACCGGTGAGCAGCACAAAACCACCGCCTTCTTTAAGGCAGTATTGTAAATGAGTCACCGCCTGCTGATGCTGCTGGCTTAAAAACAAATATTTGGGATTGGGCGCTATGGTAAATGGCGCTTCATTAAGGCCGTAAAAAGCCTGATACATAATTTATTCCTTCATCCCTACAATTAAAACAACTGAAACTCATTCTCAGATCCGCGCTATAGCATAAAGTTCAGCTGCGTTTTGAGCAATGATTAATTTTTAATATACTAGTCGCGTTATTGAATGAATTGGAAAGTGTTTTGGAAATATACCTCGTTGGCGGTGCAGTTCGCGACAAACTATTAAATATTGAAGTAAAAGACCACGATTGGGTGGTAGTTGGCGCTACACCTGAGCAAATGCTGACGCAAGGGTTTCAACAAGTTGGTAAAGACTTTCCAGTATTTCTCCACCCTAAAACCAAAGAAGAGCATGCGCTAGCGCGTACCGAACGCAAGTCGGGCAGCGGTTACACCGGATTTACGGTGTATAGTGCGCCAGATGTCACGCTGGAAGACGACCTTATTCGTCGCGATCTCACCATAAATGCCATTGCTCAAGACGAGCAAGGTGAACTGTTTGATCCACACGGTGGACAGGCCGATCTCGACAATCGTATATTACGTCATGTATCGCCAGCATTTAGTGAAGACCCGCTACGCGTTTTGCGCGTCGCTCGCTTCGCTGCTCGTTTCGCGCATCTAGGGTTCACCGTACACGCTAGCACTATCGAGTTAATGAGAGAGCTAGCAAACAGTGGCGAACTCGATCACCTCACCTGCGAACGCGTGTGGCAAGAAACATCACGCGCACTGGATTCACAATCACCACAGGTGTTTTTCGAAGTTTTAAGAGCTTGCGACGCACTCGCAGTGCTTTTCCCAGAGCTAGACAACCTTTACGGCGTGCCAAATCCCGCCAAATGGCATCCTGAGATTGATAGTGGCATTCACACCATGATGGTTTTGCAAAAAGCCGGTGAACTAACTACTGATAGCGAAGTGCGCTTTGCCGCCCTCATTCACGATCTTGGTAAAGCCGTCACTCCACCAGAGAAGTGGCCTTCTCATCACGGGCACGGTCAACTCGGATTGCCACTCATCGAACAATTGTGTCTGCGCTTGCGAGTGCCAAATACCTACAAAGATTTAGCACTGATGGTTAGCGATCATCACTGTAAAATCCATCGCATGGATGAAATGCGCAAAGATACCATTGTTAAGCTATTTGATAAGACCGATGCTTGGCGTAAGCCACAGCGTTTCGAGCAATTTCTACTCGCTTGTGAAGCCGACGCCAGAGGCCGCCTCCATTTTGAAGATGAACCTTATCCACAACGCCAAACTATGCTCGATTATTTGAACAAAGCCAGTGCTGTTAATGTGCAAGACATCATTAAACAAGGCATTACAGGTCCAGCGATCAAACCAGCACTCTTTAAAGCACGCGTTGCCGCTATTTCGGATTAAGACACAAAAAGCCCAGCTATTAATTAAAACTAGCTGGGCTAATTCATTTCTTTGCAAAATTAGCTATAGCAAATTAGTTATTGCAGGCAATACCGACACAAGTAACGCCATCATCAATTTGCAAATCATTAATCAAGGTATTGTTGGTTAAGTCCACATCAGTTAACTGATTACGCAATAAATACAGCTGCAACAAGACTGGATTATTAGACACATCAATTGCCGTGAGCTGATTATCGTTTAACAACAGTGCCGTCAGCGCCGTATTACTGCTCACATCTAATGCCATTAATCGGTTATTACCTAACACAACACGATCGAGCAATCCATTGTTAGACAAATCGATATCTGTTATCTGGTTCTTTAATAAAGAGAGAGTACGCAACTTAGTATTGTGCGATAAATCGATATCGGTAAGCTGATTGTTGCGCAAAGTTAGACTGGTTAATTCAGTTAATTTTTCGATGCCTTTAGCTGACACTATACCCTTACTACTGCAATTAACTTTTGTAATTTCAGAGGCATGAGTTTTATCTTCATTAGCTTTAAGAATACAGTTTCTGAGGTTTTCATCAGCAAAAGCAATATCGACTAGCTTTTCTTGCTCAAAGCTAACATAAATACGACAGCGCTGAGTAATAGGCTGTGTTGTATAAATATTGCCATCTAACTCACCAGCACAATCCAATGTCCCCACCAGATTCGCAATGCGATGACCGACATCTGATCTGATAAAGAATTTAGCCACATGCCCGTGATTTACAAGCAATTCAGAAGGACTAAAAATTCCATTACCGACGACTTGTGAATCAACAATATATTTAGGACAAGGTTCGCCATAACACACGGTGGTCGCATCGAGGTTAATGGTTTCTAAGGCAGCATTATTACTAACATCGATACTTACCATCGGATTTTCACGAATAAACAAACTAACTAGTGCAGGGTTATTATCGACATTGAGCTGCTCAAGCTTATTACTGTTAACGAATAAATGCGTCAGCATAGCGTTTTTCGTTACATCTAATTCGGTTAACTCATTACTCCCCAATAATGCCCTTTCTAATTTCGAATTATGCGTAATATCTAGATTTCGAATACTATTCTTGAGCAAGCTCAACTCTCGCAACATCGTCATCTGACTCACATCGATAGTGGTTAAATAATTTTGGCGCAATATTAAATGTTCAAGCGCTGTGAGCTGCTCAAGGCCATCGCTATACATAATCCCTTTACCAACACAGCTTAGAGTCGATAACTGATCAACATAATCGGAATTAGCATTAAGCACACACTGTTCTAAATTACCGTCTTTAAACGCTATATCTGCGAGTCGCGGACGCTCATGTGTTGCCATTGGGCACACCGCACCAATACACTTAACTTTTTGATTAAAAGATAGTTCTTTTAGCTTTTTATTTTTGACCAAGTGCAGACGATCGAAATTATTATAAATAGCTTTCAATACTTTAAGCTTAGGACTTTTACCCACTTTCAGTTCGGTTAGCTCGTTATCAATAACCGATAAATACTCCAATTCACTACTACTGCTAATGTCTAAAGTTTGTAAGTGATTTTCATCAGCTTTAAGCATCAATAAGTTAGGATTTTTGTGTAGTAGAAGTTTCTTGAGTTGATTGCCATTAACATTCAATCGATCTAACAAGTGATTTTTTCCAAGATATAAATAATTAAGTTCATTATTTTCCAAGAGCAAATAGTCCAGCTTCGCATTACTCGTTAGATCAATTTTTTTGATGTTGTTATTATTTAAAAACAATCGTTTAAGCATTCTATTCTTTCTAACATTTAGATGCTTCAATTGATTATTGTTCAAATACAAACCAATGAGATGAATGTTTCTTCTGACATCTATTTTGCGTATCTCATTGTTATTTAAGTGCGCTATGCGCAGCGCTCTTAACTCTTCAATTCCAGTAACATCACTGATATCTCGTGAATTACAAAAAATTGAAAAGAGATCTTTTACATAGATCTTTTGATGATCTTGAATACAACGTCGGAATTTACTGTCGGGGAAATGAATATCTGCAATCTTTTTACGTTGATCGTCAGCAGAGCTGTATGCCTTGCTAACAAATAGACCATTAGCAGTTAAAACTAAACTAACCACCAACATAAAGGACATCTTAAAACTACTAAAATACTTCATAGCAACTACCTTTATCTGTTAATTGAACGGAACCTACATATACCTCTCACGGTATAGCTTAAATCCCAGTTCAGCTTTCCAGATAAGCCCTTACTGGGCCTGTAGATCTTAGTAGAGAGTGCAATATATGCACGAAAAATCGCCATGACACTCGAAATAACAAGGAGGTAAGATGAGTAAAATTAACTAACGATTTGATTTAAATAGAAAGGATAGAAACTAATGAAAAAGTTAAGATGAAACACCACCGCTCGCAAAAACGCCATGGTATTTCATCGTTAACCATACTAAAGAATGGCTCTAAACTGATAAGAAGATAATTAAGCCTGCACCGAGTAATAAACGATAAATCACAAATGGCAACATACCCATTTTGCTAATCACTTTCAGGAAGAATGTGATACACAAATACGCACTGACAAAAGACAAAATTGCGCCATAGCCAAGCTCGCTCCAATTGACTACAACACCCTCATCTAAAAAGCCAAGTGCCATGTAGCCGCCACTCATAATAATTGCAGGAATCGACAATAGAAAAGAATAGCGCGCTGCGCTTTCACGCGTCATTCCCAGCATTAAACCAGCCGTCATGGTAATACCTGAACGCGACGTACCAGGAATAAGTGCTATTGCTTGTGACAAGCCAATAAACAAGGCATTAGACAAGGTTAACTCGTACTCATCTTTTACTTGCTTTGCTTTAACATCGACCCACCACAGCAACAGACCAAAGATAATAGTCGATGCAGCAATCACCCAAGCGCTACGCAAGTACAACTCAATAAAATCTTTCCCTAAAAAACCTGCTAAGCCCAGTGGAATACTGCCTAATAAAATAAACCACGCCAAGCGACTTTCGCCGTTGTGTTTTCCAGTAAATGACGCGCCCCAAGCTCCCAAGAGAGTAAAGACTTCTTTGCGGAAATAAATCACTACCGCCAATAATGTCCCGATGTGGACAGCGACATCAAATGCCAAGCCTTGATCATTCCAGCCTAAAATTTGCGACGGTAAAATAAGATGCGCCGAGCTTGAAACAGGTAAAAATTCGGTAAAACCTTGGATCAGCGCCAAGATGAAGATTTCGAGAATCGACATTAAATAATTCCTTGCCAGTCGAATTCAACCGCCCATAGCGATTGTTGAGATTTGTCGTAGTTATCCCACAACGATAAAAAAGAAAGGTTTAATACAGGGTGAATAAATTCCGGAGCAATTTGCGCTAACGGCCACAATACGAACGCATTTTTATCAATTTCATGACGCGGTAATTGCGCCGGTTGCTCAACAACCAAATCGTCATACACTAATAAATCGAGATCTAAGGTGCGCGAACTAAACTTTTTAGCACTGCGATCACGCCCATTATCCACTTCAATTTGACGCAGACGCGTACAAACTTCATCAACACTGAGCTGTGTCTCACCACCACACACCAAATTATAAAAGTTACTGCCATCAAAACCGACAGACTCACTTTCAAAGACATCTGAGACACTAAAATCGCTAATGAACTCACGCATAGCAGCAATACCCTGACGCACATTATGGGCCTTATTGATATTGCTTCCTAAGCTAATATAAATACGCGCCATTAGCGCTTAACTCCACGCTCAATCATCACACCAACACCGCCAGCATTGGCTACTGCATCTGGTTTGTGGATAGTCAACTTGAGCCATTCAATAGCAAATTCATCCATCAGCATTTCCGCAATGCGCTCGGCAACAGTTTCAATTAACTCGATTTTTTGCGCTTCTAACCAGCTAGTAATGCGCTCAGACACAGTGGCGTAATCTAACGCTTTGGTTAAGTCATCATTCAGCGCAGGCGCTCTATTGTCCCATGCCATCTCAAGATCGATCTTAAGCGTTTGCTTAATAGTCTTTTCCCAGTCATACGCGCCGATTGTTGTCTCAACGGTTAACTGATTAATAAAAACGATGTCCATAGGGCTTCTCAAATAAGGTGTGAAACTTAATAAAGGTCGGATACCTTTTTTTATTTTAACAGCATATACTTAGCCGCTAAGGGCAAAATGTAAGCTATTAACAAACGGCGCTAATATAGCTTATTTTAAAAAGGAAAACAGCCATAATGTCTAAATCTACTGCAATCGCCACCACGCTAGGATGAATGAAACTAAATGACGATCCCTCTTACCATAATGATGGTTATTATTGCCTACCTTGCAGGATCGTTATCTAGTGCGGTTATTGTTGCGCGCGCATACAAACTGCCAGACCCAAGAACTCATGGTTCTAACAACCCCGGTGCGACAAACATGCTGCGAATTGGCGGCACAACGCCCGCCATTCTTGTCCTCTTAGCAGATATGCTCAAAGGCACTATTCCCGTTTGGTGCTCTTACTTCCTTGGCTTACCACCCGTAGCGCTTGGCATTATCGCTATTGCGGCATGTCTTGGTCATATCTTCCCAATTTTCTTTGAATTTAAAGGCGGAAAAGGCGTTGCGACCGCTCTGGGCGCAATTTTCCCCATCGGTGCAGATCTCGGCGGCATGCTCATCGCTTGTTGGTTTGTGATCTTATTAATTACTGGCTACTCATCAGTTGCAGCAATCTGCGCCGCATTTTTAACGCCAATTTTTACCTTTTACATTAAACCCGAATACACCATTCCCGTAGTCATGCTTTGCGCACTCATCGTCATCCGTCACCATCCAAATATCCAACGATTATTAAAAGGTGAAGAGCCTAAGGTGTGGAAGAAGTTTAAGAAAGGGGAAGACTAATTGAAAATAAGATTTCTTTTGCTGCTTTCAGCGTTGCTGGTATCAACTAACGTATTAGCTATAACCGCCTGCAAAGAACATAACTATTGCCCACCTCAAGGTATTAGACATATCACTTACTCGCCTAAAATCGAGCAAGAATATAAAAAGCTTTGCGCTAATGCAGTCTTCAAAATTAGATTTGAACTCACTAATAAATCACCTTCAAATGTCCGTGTTATAGAAGGCCCCAAAGAACTAAGTACGCAATTAATAACAAGCTTCTACAAATGGAAATTTAGTAACTTCAGACATGTACCTGAAGCAATCGAAGTTGTTGAATTAAACGCTGACTGCTCGGTAAAGAATAATGACAGTTGGCACAAGAATAAATAATTCAGAAAGGATAAAAATTTAAGTCAAATATCGTCTCAAGCTTCAGCTAAACGATATAAATGAAAAACTCATTTGAATAACCAGTTCTTACTAAAAGTAGAAGAAAGGCGATGCGTGATGCCCGTTACATCTCGTGCACTACTAATCCTTTGTGCTTTCAGTCGCAGCCTTGATTTTTTCGGCACGTTTATCTAACAAAGACTGAATATTCTTAGCGTCTTCAATAAGCTTTTTGGTTTGCTGTGACGAAGTTGTCGTAGGAGTTGGAATCATTAATGAATAATTAGTTATTACACTTGGCTTGTTATTTTCAACAACTTGAGAACTTCCAGCAGACAAATCAATGATATTGCCACTCTGCTCGACATGCACTGTCTCAAAAGGCGTGCCGTCCGTCGGAGGTAAATCAGACATCTGCCAGTTACCATCCTGATTCTTCCATCGATAAATGACAGGTTTGTTTTCAACTGATTTGTCGCCGATAAGCTCAGCCGCGCTTTGCTGGGCATCATTTAATGAGCTTTCAAATTGCTTAGTAATATTTTCTAACGGCGATGTTGATGGCGTGAAATCATTTATATTGAGCCAAGGTGTGCCGTCTGGCTTTTTAAGAATAAAAAGCCCACCAACTGCGATGATGACAAGCGCCAACATTAATTTAATAAATAATTTCACTGTGTAATTCCTTTACAAAAACCTTACCTAAACAGGAGGCAGTTGATCCATTGGCCAACGTGGCGTAGCACTAATCTCTAAGCCTACTGTTTGATTGGCTTTCAAACGCTGCATGCCTGCGTAAGCGATCATTGCGCCATTGTCGGCACAAAACTCCAACGCTGGATAAAACGCCTCGCCGCCACGCGACTTCATTAAAATTTCTAATTGCTCACGCAAATGACGATTGGCACTTACGCCGCCAGCAATGACTATACGCTTTAGGCCACTTTCTTTTAACGCGCGCTTACATTTGATCATTAGCGTATCAACCACGGCATCTTCAAATGCGCGGGCGATATCAGCCATCGTTTGTTGGTCTGGCATTTCACCATTTTCGCTATGATCGTTGATCGTATTTGCTGCAAAAGTCTTCAAACCACTAAACGAAAAATCCAAACCCGGCTTATTAGTCATCGGTCTCGGGAAAGTAAAACGTGAGCTATCTCCCGATTCTGCTAATTTAGATAAACGAGGGCCACCCGGATAATCCAAACCAAGCAATTTTGCCGTTTTATCGAAGGCTTCACCGGCCGCATCGTCAATAGACTCGCCCATTACCTCATATTCACCAATGCCATCAACCTTGACCATTTGCGTGTGACCGCCAGAAACTAGCAAGGCTAAAAACGGAAATTCAGGCTTATTTTCTTCCAGCATTGGCGCCAATAAATGGCCTTCCATATGATGAACAGCAACCGCTGGTTTGTTCCACGCATAAGCTAAGGATCGTGCCACGGATGCACCAACCAATAACGCGCCAACCAAGCCTGGTCCTGCGGTGTAGGCGATCCCATTGAGATCGTCTTGCGTGCAATTTGCCGCTTTTAACGTCTCGCGGATCAAACCAATGATCTTTCGCGAATGATCACGCGAAGCCAATTCAGGAACAACGCCACCATAATCGGCATGCAGCTTAACCTGACTGTATAATTTGTGTGCTAACAGTCCCTGTTCATCGTCATAAATGGCAATCCCAGTCTCATCACAAGAGGTTTCAATTCCTAAAATTCGCATCTTTTTGTCGCTTCAAACTCAATAAATAGGCGGCAATTGTACGCTGATGAAATTAATTTTGCAGCTTGCTTATGATCTTTCTTTACAAGCCCCCGCTGCTTAGACTAAAATAGCGCACCAAATTTTTACGGCCCTGCAAAAAATTGCAATTGGCTTAATGAAACAAACCTTCGAGGTGAAAGGCAAATGCCAATAGTTAAAGTTAGAGAAAACGAACCATTTGACGTAGCACTACGTCGTTTCAAACGTTCATGCGAAAAAGCAGGTATCTTATCTGAAGTTCGTCGTCGTGAGCACTACGAGAAGCCAACAACTGAGCGTAAGCGCGCTAAAGCTGCAGCTTCTAAGCGTTTAGCTAAAAAGCTAAGCCGTGACAACGCACGTCGCAAGCGTCTTTACTAAGCACTAGTTGGATTTTAGTAAGATCATGGAACTAAAAGCGCAATTATCTGAGCAAATGAAAGTCGCTATGCGTAACAAAGAAAAGTTACGCTTAAAGACAATTCGCATGGCTCAAGCTGCTGTGAAACAAATCGAAATCGACGAGCAAACCACATTAGACGACGAAGCTGTACTAGCTGTACTCGTTAAAATGGTTAAACAACGCCGCGATGCCGCACAGCAATACATTGAAGCAGATCGTCAAGATCTTGCCGAGGTAGAACAGCAAGAAATCACAGTGATTGAGGAATTCCTTCCAAAACCACTGACAGATGACGAGATCAACACGTTGATCAAAGCTGCTATCGAAGAAGCCGGAGCGACTTCAATGCAACAGATGGGTAAGGTCATGGGCCTACTCAAGCCGCAAGTTCAAGGTCGCGCTGATTTAGGAAAAATTAGTGGCTTAATCAAGGCTGCGTTAAACAGCTAAGTCCTAATCTTTCAGTGCAGCAATGCACAACTAGTGATAAATTTGCCGTGCTTTTAGCGCGGCATTTTTATTTCTACTCCCCAATAAATTTACTCGCTTTTGATCCCAGTTCGAAAGATGTAAACTAACTTTTTTGCTTCACCTAAGAGACACACGATTTTTCATGGCCGGTTTAATTCCACAACAATTTATTGATGATCTCATTGCACGCACCGATATTGTCGAACTAATTGATTCACGAGTTAAACTCAAAAAGGCTGGTAAAAGCCACGTCGCCTGTTGTCCATTTCACGGTGAAAAAACACCATCGTTTCACGTTAGCCAAGAAAAGCAGTTCTACCATTGTTTTGGTTGCGGTGTTAGCGGTAATGTCATCTCATTTTTGATGGAATACGACCGCCTCGATTTTGTTGACACCATCGAAGAACTCGCCAGCATGTACAATCTTGATGTACCGCGCGAGCAAAGTGGCGATAGCAAAAAATCGGCGCAGCAATACAGCATCGAAAAGCAACAAAAGCTCGATTACTACCAGCTAATGGATCAGGTAGCGAGTTTCTACCGTCAGCAGCTTAAAACCAACACCAACAGTCAACAGGTAATCGACTACTTGAAAAAGCGCGGTCTTAGCGGCGATGTCGCCAAACGTTTCGGCATTGGTTATTCGCCAGATGACTGGCAAGTGGTTAAAGATAAATTTACCCACAACGGCGGCAAGTTCGACAAGCAACGTGAAACTCAGCTGTTAGATACCGGTGTATTAATCAAAAACGAAAAAGGCCGGGTTTACGATCGTTTTCGTCATCGCGTGATGTTTCCGATCCGCGATCGTCGTGGCCGTGTTATTGGTTTTGGTGGCCGTGTACTCGACGACTCAACGCCGAAATACCTCAACTCGCCAGAAACGCCAATCTTCTCTAAAGGCCTTGAGCTATACGGTTTTTACGAAGCTAAACAAGCCAATCGCGACTTAAAACGTCTACTCGTTGTAGAAGGATACATGGACGTAGTAGCACTCGCACAACACGGCGTCGATTGGTCGGTGGCCTCACTTGGCACTTCCACCACTAGTGAACAAATTCAACTGATGTTTCGCAACACCAGCGAAATTATCTGCTGTTACGATGGCGATCGCGCCGGTCGTGATGCCGCATGGCGCACACTGCAAAACTCATTGCCGCAGCTGCAAGACGGCCGCCAAATCAAATTCATGTTCTTACCCGATGGCGAGGATCCCGATTCAATGATCCGCGAAGTCGGCCACGACGAATTTGTAAAATTAGTGGACGATGCCCTGCCCTTGTCGCAGTTTATGTTCGACAACCTCATCGCCCAAGTCGACATGGCAAGTGAAGATGGCCGCTCAAAACTCGCCAACCTTGCACTGCCGATGGTCAACAGCATCAGCGATGGCGTATTCCAGCAAATGATGAAGGACAAGCTGGCGAAATACCTCGGTATGGACAGCGAATCACTCAACCGTTTCATCACGCCAGAAACGCCAAGTGAAAACAAACAGCAACGCAAAAAAGCCAATCGCGGCACTATCGTTCGTCAAGCCATTGGTTTACTGGTTCAGCACCCAAGTTTAGCGCTATCGCTCGAAGGCATGCCGCCGCTTGATCAGGTAAATCTCAAGGGCACAGATCTACTGCAAAAGCTCGTCGACCAAGTGCGTGAGAATCCACAAATTAGCGCCCCGCAATTACTAGAGCGCTGGCGTAACGCCCCAGAATACGGCGCTTTGCTCAAGCTTGCTAGCTGGCAACACGACGTTGACGACAGCAACTTACAATCGCATTTTGTCGACACCATAGTGCAAATTATTAACAAGCATTTAGAGCTGCGATTAGAGCAACTTGCCCACAAAGACCGCGTCGAAGGATTAACCAGTGACGAGCGCAAAGAATATGCGCAATTAATCACAAATGAGCGCTAACTTGGGCTAGCGGCATTTGGTCAAAACAGTTATAATTTAAACCTTGTGCAACTTTTTGTTGCTAATCTTTTTTGTCAGCATTAAAAGTGGATAAAATCTATGGAGCAAACCTCACAGTCTCGTCTAAAACTTCTTGTTGCTAAAGGTAAAGAGCAAGGTTACTTAACCTATGCCGAGGTTAATGACCATTTACCAGCAGACATGGTCGATTCCGATCAGATTGAAGATATTATCCAGATGATCAACGATATGGGTATTCAGGTGTTCGAAAACGCACCAGACCAAGATACCCTGATGATGTCTGAGAACAGCACTGACGAAGATGCTGCTGAAGCAGCGGCGCAAGTGCTAGCCACCGTAGAAGGTGAAATTGGCCGTACCACAGACCCAGTTCGCATGTACATGCGTGAAATGGGTACCGTTGAACTTCTTACTCGCGAAGGCGAAATCGTAATCGCTAAGCGCATCGAAGAAGGCATCAAACAAGTTCAAGTAGCAGTTTCTGATTACCCAGCTGCTATCGCATCACTACTTGATCAATACGACAAGTACGAAGCTGAAGAGATGCGCCTAAGCGACATCATCACCAGCTTTATCGATCCAAACGAAGAAGACGACTTCCTAAACGCTGGCGCGTCACACATCGGCTCTGCCCTAACTGAAGAGCAACAAGACGATGAAGAAGACGAAGAATCAGCAGATGACGACGATTCTGAAGACGAAGAAGTAGATACAGGTCCAGATCCTGAAGAAGCGGCTGAAAAGTTCGGCGAGCTTCGCGCTGCATTCGAAAAAGTTAAAGAACTAGCGAACAACAAAGGCCGTGACCACGCTGATACAATCAAAGCGACTAGCGACCTAAGTGAAGTATTCCGTCAGTTCCGCTTAGTACCTAAGCAATTCGACCGCATGGTTAAAAACATGCGCGACGTGATGGACCGCATCCGTGTTCAAGAACGTCTAATTCTAAAATTCGCCGTTAACCGCGCTAAAATGCCAAAACGCGAATTTACTAAGGTATTCCCAGGCAACGAGTCTGACAAAACTTGGTTAATGGACGCCCTACAATCAGGCGAACCATACGTACAAGCGCTAGAAGATAACGAGCGCGATATCCTACGTGCCATCAACAAGTTAAAAGACATCGAGCAAGAAACTGACTTAACCATTGCTTCAATCAAAGACATCAACCGTCGCATGTCGATTGGTGAAGCCAAAGCACGTCGTGCGAAGAAAGAAATGGTTGAAGCGAACTTACGTCTTGTAATCTCGATTGCTAAGAAATACACCAACCGCGGCCTACAATTCTTGGATCTAATCCAAGAAGGTAACATCGGTCTAATGAAAGCGGTAGACAAGTTCGAATACCGTCGTGGTTACAAATTCTCGACTTACGCCACATGGTGGATCCGTCAAGCAATCACTCGTTCAATCGCCGACCAAGCGCGTACCATCCGTATTCCGGTACACATGATCGAAACAATTAACAAACTAAACCGTATTTCTCGCCAAATGCTGCAAGAAATGGGTCGTGAGCCACAACCGGAAGAGTTAGCTGAACGCATGCAAATGCCAGAAGACAAAATCCGTAAAGTGCTTAAGATTGCCAAAGAGCCAATCTCAATGGAAACCCCAATCGGTGATGATGACGATTCGCACCTAGGTGATTTCATCGAAGATACTACGCTAGAACTACCACTACAGTCTGCAACGTCTGAAGGCTTAAAACTAGCAACTAACGACGTACTAGCAGGCCTAACAGCTCGTGAAGCTAAAGTGCTACGTATGCGTTTCGGTATCGACATGAACACTGACCACACGTTAGAAGAAGTTGGTAAGCAATTCGACGTAACACGTGAGCGTATCCGTCAAATCGAAGCTAAGGCACTACGTAAACTGCGTCATCCTTCTCGTTCAGAACAACTTAAGAGCTTCTTAGACGAGTAATTAACTCGCTAACAATCGCTTGATTGAAAACCGTTATTTCGCAGGAAATAACGGTTTTTTTTATTTCTGTAATTCAAGATAGAAAAAACCTATCACCATCATCTAAAACAACAATCGCCAATCGCTTTACCTCAACTAAGGTTGAGGTTTTACAGTAGCTCCATCGAATCAACGAACAAGATAAAAAAGACTTATCAAGGAGATACTTATGTTAACTATCGAACACCTAAACCTAGTAGTAAAAGACCTCGACGAAACCATCAAATTCTACAGCGCCATTGCCCCACACTGGAAAGTGCGCAGCAGCGGCCAAGGCAACTGGTATGGCACACCACGCAACTGGGTACACTTTGGCGATGACTATCAATTCCTAACCTTTAACGACAGCGGCACAGGCACCAATCGCGATTTAGAAACTAACACGCTAGGCCTTAGCCACTTCGCCTTTAGCACGGCTAATTTAGACGCTGCGACTAAGCGCCTACAGGCTGCTGGATTCGAAATAAAAATCCCACTACGCGAAGATGCTCATCGCAAAAACATCTATTTCCTCGATCCCAACGGCTACGAAGTCGAACTAGTGCAATACCTGTCAGATATTCCAGCAGAGCGCAATCTAGACGCCTAACATGCAGATATTTACCCAAGCACAAAAACAAAAAGCGCCGTCATCAGACAGCGCTTTCTATTTGCTAATTTTGTAGGAAGTAGAACTTTATAAAATTCAAAACGATGGAGAATAATTAACCATTTAACGATTTTTACCGGAAAATCACCGCCAATCACGTGACGTATTAAAAATAAATGCTTATACTTACCGCCGCTTAAACAAATCTGTTTAGCATCTTTTGGCCCCTTAGCTCAGTTGGTTAGAGCATACGACTCATAATCGTCAGGTCCCCAGTTCGAGTCTGGGAGGGGCCACCATTTAATTCAATCCATGCACTTATAATCAATTAGTTGACAACTAATCAAAACCTAATGCAGTTGAAATATTTTCTGCTCGCAAAATTCGCATGATATCAACTTGCTCATCATTCCATTTAAAATAAATAGAATGAGTAGCGTATACGCTGCGACGATAGCCAATTCGAATATGATCGACTGCTGGGTAGTGCAAGGGATTCAAGGCTATTTCGTCGAACCTTTTTACCAACCCTTCTAGATACAGCTTCGCGGCAAGCAACCCGAAATTATCGATACCATATTCAAACAGGTTTTCAATATCTTGGTCGGCGGCACGACTGAGTCTATAAGCCGCCATTGGCCTGCTTCCGAGTAATCACTGCATTGACAATATCTTCAGTAGAGCGAACGCTAAAACCGCTTTTCTCAGCTTTTATAAGCTCTTGTCTAATCACTTCGACTTCATTGGTACGCATCTGTTCTTTTCTTATCAAGTCGCGTAATAATTCGCTATCACTGGCGTAATTTCCGCTGGCCAATTGATGTTGCATCCATTGCTCTTGATGTTCGGTTACGGTGATACTTTTCTTAACCATTGCCATAGCAGGTCTCCTTCTTAAAAGACAAAAGTAGTATTTAATACTACTTCATACTACAAGTTTTTCCAATGTTCTTGCTCTAGATGGTCAGCTCAATGAATTAATGAGGTCAAAGTAAATTT
This sequence comes from Psychrobium sp. MM17-31, assembly GCF_022347785.1. NCBI lineage: Bacteria > Pseudomonadati > Pseudomonadota > Gammaproteobacteria > Alteromonadales > Shewanellaceae > Psychrobium > Psychrobium sp. MM17-31. Next base: position 139,975 of record NZ_JAKRGA010000004.1, on the reverse strand, counting down.
GAAATTAAAACTTGAATGGCCGAGATGAAGTGTTTAATTTCTCTAGTCTTATTCATTAAAGAATTGAGCACAACCATGGATATTGGTTACGTCATTGTTAGCAACGAAATAATACAACAGGGTAAGCGCATAGTTTATTTCTATCGAGAGCAACCAATAAATAACGATGACAGCGGTTGGCGCTTTTTCTCTGGCGAAGAAAACCAAGAGTACGTAGACAATCCCGATAACTTTGCTATGTACAACGCTACTTCAATTGTTGATGTTGCTCCAGAAGTTGCTGAATTTTTATCGCTACCTTATCCAGCCGAAGTAGAGCGAAATGTTTTTACTGATGCACTTGAATTAGTTTACTAAGCATTCCAAACCAATAGAGCCAGAATAAATTGAAGTTTACTGACTGATACAACTATCCACACACAAAAAATCGCCTAGCAACCACTAGGCGATTTCATTTCACAAAAGAGTCAACTAACTCAAAACCAATAAGCTACTACCCCGCCGTGCGTAACTCGCGGCGGAGGATTTTGCCGACGGTAGATTTCGGCAGTTCTTCCATTATCACCAGCTTTTTTGGCACCTTGTAGTTGGTTAGCATCAATTTACAGTGCTCGATGATATCGTTTTCTGCGATATCGCTAGACACGGTAATAAACGCTGCGACTTTCTCACCCGTTTTATCATCGCTTTCACCGATAACAGCGGCTTCGACGATGTTTGGGTGTTTGGTAAGCACGTCTTCGACTTCGTTGGGATACACGTTAAATCCTGAGACAATAATCATATCTTTTAAACGGTCGACAATTTTGATCTCGCCAGTTGCTAAGCGCACAGCAACATCGCCCGTTCTGAAAAAGCCATCTTCGGTGAAAACCTTGGCAGTTTCTTCTGCTTGCTGCCAGTAGCCTTTCATCACTTGTGGGCCGCGCACCACCAGTTCGCCTTCATCACCAAAAGGCACGCTTTCACCCGCTTCGTTTCGCAGCTCAACGTCAGTTTCGATTAGCGGTTTACCAACGGTGCCTAGCACTTCATTACCCGGTTCATTGAGACACACCACAGGCGAGGTTTCGGATAGACCGTATCCTTCTGAAATTGAGCAGCCCGTTACTTTGCGCCACGTTTCAGCAGCGACTGAGGTCAAGCTAGTGCCGCCTGAGATAGTGAGTTTAAACTCGGAAAAATCCAACGCTTTAAAGGCATCTTGCATGCACAGGCCAATAAACAGCGTGTTAATGCCAGACATGCCTGTAAATTTGAACGGTTTAATGGCATCGATAAACGCTGATAAATCACGTGGGTTGGGAATTAAAACATTCAAATTACCATTGCAGGCAAAGGTCACCATGTTCACGGTAAAGGCGTAAATATGATAAAGCGGCAGTGGACAAACAAAGATTTCCTGTCCTTCGCGACAGCCATTTGCCAAGCGCAACATGGTTTGTTTGGCGTTGGTAATCACATTGCTATTGGTGAGCATTGCGCCTTTCGACACGCCTGTAGTGCCACCAGTGTATTGTAAAATACAGATATCACCTGGTTGCTCACTGATCCGCGGTTGCAGCGCTAATTCTTGCCCCTTTGCCAACGCTTGATTAAAACAGACAATGCCATCGCTTTTATCATTGATAGCGCCTGTGAGTAAATCGGCTGGCGTGGTAGAAATAACGCAGCCAATATCTGTTTCGCTAATTACTTCATTAAGTTTCGGCAGTAAATCCGCCAAGATAATTACCGCTTTAGCGCCAGAGTCTTTGTATTGATGACGCATCTCGGTTGGTGTGTAAAGCGGGTTGGTGTTCACTATCACCATGCCCGCACGCAGCACAGCGTAGGCGGCGATTGGATATTGAGTAATGTTCGGCAATTGAATTACGACCCTGTCTCCTTGCGACAGTGCCGGATGATGCTGCAGCCATGCCGCTAACGCACGAGACTTTTCATCGATTTCGGCAAAGGTGAGGGTTTGTCCGAGACAACTATACGCAGGGTTATCGGCGTATTTATGCAAGGCTTGTTCAAGGTGATTGGCTAAGCTTGTTTGTTCATTCATTATCTTAAACTCTTGTCTTGAGCGCCGAGCGCAATGCTCGGCAACTGATTAATGTGAAATGCTTTACTGAAACTTGTAGGTTGCTTCAATGCCGAATGTACGCGGCGCGTTCCACCCTTCGTTAATGCCGTTGAAGAATTCGCGGCGGCTAAATACAACGTCGTCGCTGTCTAACGCGTTACGCATCCACAAAGACGCCGACCATTTCTCAAACTCAACACCAATACGTGCGTTGACTGAGGTGCGATCTGGAATGTAGCCAAAAGGCACTGTTTCGCCTGACGCTAATGCTTGCTCTTTAACATTGTTATTAGTGGTGTAAGCATCTCCCGTGTAAGAGACATCGACATGGGCAAACCATTGACCGTCGCCATCGTTAAAGTCAGCGATGTAATCTAAGGCGAATGCCGCTTGTTTTTCGGCAGCCTGCGGTAGGCGATTACCCGTCACATCTGGCGCTGCAGCCGCACCGCCGTTAGGGAAGTAATCAAATGTTGCATCGAGAATACCGATAGAAGCGCTGTAGGTTAGGTTGTCGGTAATATCACCGGAGAACTCTGCTTCAAGACCTTGAGTTGATGCCTCTGCAGCATTCGAAATAGCGATGACAGTGGCCGACGAATCACCATCACTGACATCGATAAATTGCGATTGTTGGTAGTTGTCATAGGTAGTTTTAAATAGCGTCACCGAGTAGCGGAAGTTGCTGTCGCTGGAGAAACCTTTGATACCGACTTCGATATTCTTCGATTTTTCAGGCTCAAAAGTCAGTGCCTGTAATTGCAGTTGGTTAACGAAATCTAAGTTGTAGCCACCCGATTTACTGCCTTCAGCGTAACGTGCATAAGCTACTGTGTTTGAGTCGACGTCGTAATTTAACGATAGCGATGGCAGTAGATCATCATCAGTAAGTTCGTCCACCAAGTGATGAGTCGCGATTCTAAATGCGCCTGAATTACTACCGTCAACGCTCCAATCGACGCTGCGCTTCTCTTCGCCATAGCGCAAGCCAACACCTAATTGCCAATCTTCCGCGAAGCGATAAGTTAAGTTACCGAAAATCGCGTAACTGGTAGTTTCAACGGTGCCTTTGTGGGTAATTAAACCGGGATAAAGAAACTCAAACGCCGTACCTGTTAGTGCGCCATTAGGCTGTGGAGTTAGGTTATTGGCCGCTAACAGGCCTGCTAGGAATGTTTGATCCATTACGTAGCGGCTGTCGTCTAATGAAATTACTTTGCGATCTGTTGATGAATCTTGGTTGTAGTAATAAAGACCGACGATATATTCAAGTTTATCGTCGCTTGGCGAGGTATATTGAAACTCTTGGGTAAACTGATCGTATTCGTCGCGATAGTTAATATCCATCATGCTTAGCGAGCTGTAGTCGAGATCCCACAGCACATCCATCTCGGTATTGCGCTTGGCGGTGATCGATTTAAACGAGCCGCCATTATCGAGATTGTAAAGGGCTTGCATGCTAACGCCGGAGGCATCACGCGCTTCTTTATTTAGCGTATTGTTATTAGTTTGACGAATTGGTTTTCCTTCTTCTTCAACTGTGCGCAGGCCTGCAAAGTCAGTGATGTGCTCACCAAAAAGCGGATTTTCGTCAGCAGTTAGGACATCGACCGTAAAGAGTAATTCTAGGTTTTCGAAGCTTTCTACTTGTAGCTGCGCACGAATATTTTGCACATCGCGATTACCTAGCGTGCCTTTGGCGGCTGGGTTGACGTTATCGACAAAACCATCGCGCGTTGTCGTGCTGGCGGTCGCTTTGAAAAATACATCGTCTGATAACGGCACGTTGAAGAAGCCGCTGAGATTGCGATCGCTATAATTACCCAAACGCACTTTTACCGCGCCTTCAAATTCATCGTGAGGCTTTTTAGTAATAATATTTACCGCACCTGCCACGGTGTTTTTACCAAATAGCGAGCCTTGCGGACCACGCAATACTTCAATGCTTTCAACGTCCATCAACTCTTGATTTAAACCGGGAGATTGGCCAAGATAAACGCCGTCGAGATAAACACCAACTCGTGTATCGAAAGATATTTGACGCGAGTGTGCACCAACGCCGCGAATGTAGACTGCGTTGTTAAATGAGTTAAACTCTTCCACTTCCATGTTCGGCACAATTTGTTCGATGTCAGCTAATTGCTGCGCACCTGTTTTTTCGATGTCTTCACCTTTAACCGCGACAATAGACGTCGGTACATCAATAATCCGCTGCACCCGTTTTTGCGCTGAAACCATGATGACTTCAATGTTGTCTTTCTTCTCTGCCGATTTCTCTTTTTCTTCGGCATAAGCCGTATTACCCGCTGCCAATACTGCACAGCACACTAGTGAAAGAGGAAAGCCTTTAGTTTTTCTCATTGTTTACTCCCGCTTGTTTAAGCATTTTTGTTGTTATCGTTATGACTTGCTAGCGCATTACAGCTGACTGACTACTTCTCTAAGTGCGTTCAGCTTGTTAGCGTATTTTTTACTGTAGGGATTGGCGGCTATTTTCTGACTTGAGAAGAACACCGCGACGGTATTTTTAGATTTGTTGATATAGATGACTTGGCCGTGAATGCCTGAGCCCGCGAACTCTCCTTGATCGCTATCGAGGATCCACCACATGTTGTTGTAAGCTTCCCAACCGGCGTTTTTATATTTTGGATTGGCCTTCATTTTGGCTTTTTGCACAGCGCTCACTTGAGTGATGCGATCGAGCCATGTTTTCGGTAACACTTGTTCGCCGTTAAACTGGCCATCTTGCAAAATCATTTGGCCGAACTTAGCAGCATCACGCAGGGTGGAATTCATGCCAGCCGTTGCAACTGGCATGTAGGCTCGGTCGACGGCAATGAATGCGTCGTGGTCGGCACCTATTTTTCGCCATATGTGTTGATATATATAGTCGTTCAGCGGCATGCCACTTAACCGTGAGATAAGCCAGCCAAGCACATCTGTATTGGCGGAGTTGTATTCAAATACATCTCCCGGTGTTATCGCTTTATTGGCTTTGATGAAGTTAGCTAAGAAATCATAGATGCCGTAAATGTCAGTGGTGTTAGGATTTGCATCGCGACCACCTGGAATATACGCCATGTTCATAGCTGGCGCGTAATAGCGCAGAAAGTCGCTGCTGAGATCGGTGTAGTTTTCTTTAAAGTCGATGCCAGTGGAGTGATTTAATAACTGCTGAATAGTTACCCGCTCAAAACCACTGCCCTTAAGCTCAGGTAGATATTTAGCGGGAGAATCTGTTAGTTTTACTTTCCCTTGCTCCACCAGCACACCAAATGACGCACTTACCAGTGATTTAGTGACAGAAAACCAAATGTGTTTCTTTTGCGGCGCGGCAAAATTCCAATATTGCTCGTGTAAGATCGCGCCATCTTTAATGATAATGACACTATCCGCATCGTTAGCGGCGAACACTTGGCTAATTTTTTTAGCATCGGCTTTACTGAGTTTGTTGCCAGTGTCGTTAAACTGCCAAGATTTTAAACCGCGTGGAATTTGTGCAGTGTTATACACGGCACTGATGTTATTAAACGACCATTTGCTTTTGCCGTAATCGCGATAGTTGGCAAAGGTAACTTGAGTCTCTGCTGTGGGAGGAAAACCCGCCATGATTTCGCTGTTTTTCGCTTGCTCTGCCACAAGGTGAACGGGAAATAAAAGGGGAAGTAACGCGCTAACTGCAATTAACTTTTTCATTAAAATTTTAACTCAGATGTCCTAAACCTGTTCAAATACTAAGTAGTCAAAAAAAGTAATTCTTGACATTAGGACATAAAAAATGAAAATTCTGAGTGAATTATCAGCAAAGTTGTTAAGGAATATGCAATGAATAGTGAACCCAATATATCGAGCTTTATGTATGTTGGTGTTTCCGAATTATTGCGCCAACACGATATTTGTCCCGACTCTATCTATCAACAAATGGGCTTATCGCCGTCTATCGAAACTGACCCATCGGTGTTGTTACCCTATTCCAGTTTTTTGAATATGTTAGAGCACCTCAAGCAAGTTCTACCCTACGCTCATCCGTCGTTAATGCTATCAAAAATACAGCATCAGCAAGGCGAGAACTTCTATGTCGACCTGTTGTTAAACTCCCCCAATTTGGGCGTAATGCTGCAAAACGCTCTGCAATATCGCAAGCATTTCTCGGAAATTACGTATTGGGATTGGCACACCGATGACGATTACTTATTTATCAAACGATCGAGTTTTTCTTCAATCGAATACAACGTAGCAGAGCACAGTCTATACAGCCTGTCCTATTCGTTTCACGTCATCAAAAAAGTCATTAACGACAATAATGACAACATCGAGTATGTGTCATTGATTAAGCCTAAATGCGAAGGCCAGCAAGAATTAATGCGCTATTTCAATTGCCCTATCCGTTACGAACAAGACTTTGATGGCGTGGTGCTAAAACGACGAGCGCTGCTCACGCCAAACGATCATTTCTGCCACAAAAAATACGGCGCACTGCTCAAACGCATGATCGATCTCGCGGTTATTTTTCCGAGTAATCAAACCTTCGAATCATCGGTAAAGGCATTAATTTTTAGTACTTTAACTACCGATTTTTGCACCATTGAAGGCGTTGCTAAGATGATGAATATTCATCATCGCACGCTGCAAAATAGACTGAAGAAAGAAGGCACGACTTTCAAAAAAGCCGTGCAACAAGTGCGGGATGCCTGCGCGGTAAGAATGTTGATGCAACAAGAGTTATCGTTGTCGAAAATATCACGACTGCTGGGTTACAGCGAGCTAAGCGCTTTTACCCGCGCATTTACGGCGACACATGAAATGTCGCCTAAGGTATGGCGTAAGCTAAGATTATCGGCTTGATTTCAGTTCACCTAACAAGCTCTATGAACAATGAGCTGCCGCGTTTTCTCGAACTTGTTCAAAGCTTGTATCTTTAACTAACTCGCCATTTTTAAACACCGTTTGCAGCAGATTCTGACGATCACCTAAGTCTTGTTGGCGAATGGTTTGGAAGTTACCTTCGTCATCTTGAGCCACAGCTAAAATGCCTTTTTTCGAGCGCTTGCCACTATCGGTAATAGGATCCTTGTAAACATCGTGCATAGTGCCATCGATGGTCACTGCTGAAGCTTTCATGGCAAATTTTAACGTATCGCGATTCACTTTTTGTAGCAGCTCGCCACCCATGCCAAAAGCAATATTATCGGCGCTTAAACCAGCCTGTTTCATGGCTTCTAGAATAGCTTCAATGGTATTTAACGAAATACCATCTCCTTGAATCACGCGGATGCAATCAGGTAGTACGCGGTAGCCTTTGCTGTTCACACTATGGCCGAATCTCGCCATCAAACGCTCAATGGTTTCGGTAACAATAGCCACAGGATCGCCACTATCTGGACGTACAACCAAGGTGCCGCCTGTTGATTCAACGCGCTGTTTAAGCTCGTCGCCCCAGATGTTGTCGATGGCATTCCACAAATCGTAAGAGTCACTCACCACTGCCACCAGCTTGCCTTCGCCAGAGAATTGGTCGAGCATATTGGCGTAAGCTTTGGCCTCGTTTTCACGCCCCCACGCGGTAATGGTACTGTGCTCAGACGCTGGAATCGAAAAACCCGCCATTTCAGCGTTGTAATACTGTCTCGCTGCGACAATCGCGCTCACAGTATCTGTGCCCATGAAGTTCACCAGATGCGCCGCACCGCCAATAGCAGCAGCTTCTTCAGTGGTGGCGCCACGAGCGCCAAAATCGTGAAGTTTGAAATCGATACCGTCTAATGAATCGCATGTTTCAGTCATGTATTTCGTAATCACTTTGCGACAATGCCACGACACAGTAGCAACCGTAGTTGGATACCACACAGCGCGCAGCAACGCTGTTTCAACATAACTCGTTAGCCACGCACATTGAGGATCGGTATTGGTCACCTGCACCATGGCATTAAGCACGGGGATGACTGTACCTTCTGGAATCGCTTGAATCTCAATAGGTAAAAAGCCTTGATGCGCATCGACAATATGACGCCAGCCAGCTTCATTAAACGGCAGGCCGTGAGCAGTAATAATATCTTTAGCCTCATCGACATCATCATGAGTAATGGGCTTGCTTAAATACTCTTTGATAAACATTTGCAGTCCGAAAAATACCGCCTGTTTAAACTGACCGCCACGCGCTTCAATGTAGCTAGAAATGTGGCTAGTACCTGGTGGATACTGAAGATAGTGCGATGCTTTGTAAGAATCGGTATTTAAGATAATGCTGCGTTTTACCATTGGAGTATCAAAAGTCCTGCCGCTTCATACTGAAGACGGAAATAAGAATGAGTATTAAGTGACGTCATAATAACCAAATATGACAAGAACTAAATAGCAAAAGACGGGTTAAATGAGAATTGATTTAAAAAATGCGAACAAAGCGCTCATTATCCGCTCTTGTCCTCAAAATGTTGCAGTTGATTCGAGTTATTCGGCCTAACTAAAATCTGCTACTATCCATCGTAATTAAAACCATAACTCGATTTTACTATGAACATCACCTGCGCTAATTGCTTCACTACCAACCGTATCCCAGACGACCAAGATCACACCAAGGGAAAATGTGGCAAATGCCAACAAGGGATTTATTCATCGCAGCCAGTGGCTTTGGGAAACAACACCTTTTATCCATTTATCGAACGAAATGATTTACCAGTCATTGTCGATTTTTGGGCTGGCTGGTGTGGTCCTTGTCAGAACATGGCGCCAGTGTTTAGCAAAGTAGCAGCGGCAACACCGTCATTTTTGTTCGCTAAAGTCGATACTGAACAAGTACAACAGATTTCCGCTGACGCAGGAATCCGCAGCTTACCGACACTTATTTTCTTCTATAAAGGCCAAGCGGTAGACCGTATTTCTGGCGGTTTAAACGAGTCACAAATGAAACAATGGATTATGAGTTGTGTGCAAAAAGCAAGTTAACTCTTCTGTTTTAGCCTTTGATTGATCTTAATGTCGGATAATTTATAATCACAGCGCTTTGTCGTTGAGGCAAAGCGTCATCTATTTATTCGGAGTCCATCATGGCTAAACAAAAGAAACCTGTGACACAGTCACGGTCCAACGCAAGCGATATCGGTCGCGGCACAATACAAGATAATTTTCTCGCTGCATTAGTGACCTCAAAGCAATATAAAATGCAGGTAGTCAAAGCGAAAAAAGGTAAAGGCTCTTATCAACGTAAAAACAAACACGTAAGACGAGAGTCTTATTTAATGGCCGCTTAGCTCACAGCATCAGCGCACATTACATAAGACTTTCTATTGAGCGAGCTTAGTAACTCTCATAGAATAGCCACTTTCTTTCAATTCAAGTTGAAGCATCATGACAGAAACAAATAAACCAGAATTACCAGATCGCCTATGCGTTAACCCACGCAGCCCGTTTTACAACGAAGCTATTTTCCAACACGACATCGGCATTCGTGTTAACGGCAAAGAGCGTTTCGACGTTGACGAATACTGCATCAGCGAAGGCTGGGTAAAAGTAGCGGCTGGCAAAGCGCTAGACCGTCGCGGTCAGCCATTGCTAATGAAAGTAAAAGGCGAGATTGAAGCGTTTTATAAATAACCTGAGTTTAGGTTAACTATGCTTACACATTGACAAGGCGCTAATTGTTGCAATTAGCGCCTTTTTACATTCGGCTTTATTGAATAAAAAACGCCACTGGTACGGTAACCGACAACGCTCTATCAGGCGTATTTTCTGGCGGTATTGGTAGTGGCTGAGCCCGCTTAACTAACGCGATGACTTCGCGATCTAACACCTCTACACCACTTGGTCGATGCAACTTCACATCCTGCACCTTGCCTTGGCGATCCATGGTAAAACTCACCCAAGGTACACCTTGTTGACCGCGAATTTGCGCCGCTCTGGGATAGCGCTTTCGGCGCTCTAAATGTGCTGCTAAATTATTTTGCCAACTAATAACGGCTTGTGCATCCATTTCGCTAAGCGCCCCAACACGCGGCGCAGATGCTTGCGGCGCTTCTTTTGCCTGACTTAACGATGGTGTACTGCTGGCTTGAGCTTGTTGCGCAGGTGCAGTTTCCTCAACGGCCTGCTTTTGCTCCTTCTCTGGCTCTTTCGGCTCGATAACAATGGGTTTTGGCTTATCGGCAGGTACTTCTGGTGGTTCTAACTCTGTTTTTTGCTCAGTCTTGTCTACTTTTTTTATCACAAAGTCAGAGGCGATATCACTTACCGGTTTTACGGTTTCAACAGTCGGCTTAACCACAGCTTTAGGTTGCCGTTGTTGAACCTGTGGCACCACAGCTTGTTGTGGCTCAACTTGCTCTTGACTCATGGTTGTTTTGGGAGCTGCGACCATACTAACCTGAAAGATTTGTGGCGCAGCAGCAGGCGCAATCTGAAGTGACGCATCAGGTCGCCACAAAAAAATAGCGATCACCACAGCGTGAGCAGCAATAGCAGCAATTGCCGCCAATACCCAACGAGCGATGCGCCATTTAGGTTGCGCCAATGCCTTAAACAATTGATTCATGATTACTTTTCAGCCGCAGCTTCTAGCCCCATTAAGGCTATTTTGACGTAACCAGCTTGCGCTAAAACATTCATCACTTGCATCAGTTCACCGTAAGGTACCGATTTGTCAGCGCGTAAATAAATTTGGCGCTCAATACCAATATCACTAGCCAATAGTTGGTCTGTCAATTGTTCACGGCTAACCTGCTGTTTTTCGCCCAGCGTTAAGGTTAAATCTTGCTGCAACGTCAGATAAACTGGCTCGGCCTTTGGCGCTTCTTTACTGGCAGTAGAGGTTGGCAAATTGACTGGCACACTCACGGTCGCAAGTGGCGCCGCCACCATGAAAATAATCAGTAGTACCAAAATAACATCAATAAAAGGCGTGACGTTGATTTCGTGTTGCTCTTGAAATTCATCGTTGTCATTTTGCATATTAAATGCCATTAGCTAATCGACTCCGCTGCAGATGGTGCTTTATTTGACTGTTGAGACTCCGACTCTACTAAAACCTCTTGTGTATTGGATTGTTCAGTCTTTTCAACTTGCTCATCAGAATCACTGGTTTCGGTATTTGTCGATTCAGTATCTGTTTGCGATTCAACAATCTCTTCCTGCTCATCTTGCGAAGTGAAAATCGATAATTTAAGCGCTTTGGCGTGATCGTTTTGCTGATCTAGTTCGCGGCTCAGTAAGATCATTAACGCGCTGCTGATATCAGTTAAATTCGCTTTATAGCCACTGATTACTCGAGTGAAGTAGTTATAAGCCATTACTGCCGGAATCGCCGCGACCAAGCCCATGGCCGTAGCCAAAAGCGCTTCGGCGATACCCGGAGCAACAACGGCAAGGTTAGTTGTTTGGCTTTCAGCGATACCAATAAAACTATTCATAATGCCCCACACAGTGCCGAATAATCCGACAAACGGAGCAACCGATCCTATCGTTGCAAGAATTCCTGTTCCTTGGTTAGTGTGAGCAATAATTGACGCTTTAATACGTTCAAGGCGAGCATTAACTCGCTCTTTTAAGCCAGCTTCGGAAACAACACCATTAAGGCTCAAACCGAATTCTTGATGACAGGCTTGAATCAGACGAATAGCCTGTGACTCTTGCTGCTCGATATTCATATTATCGAAGCTTTCACACTGGATTAAATGAGTTAGCAGTCGCTCGCTATGCCCTTTTGCCCTGCGTAATTGCACTGTCTTGTAAATTAAAATAGTCCAAGTGACCAACGACGCGATCACCAAACCGATCATAACGGACTTAACAACGGCATCTGCCGCTAAATACATTCCCCACGGTGACAAGTCGTGGACAGGTGTAACGGTATTGGCTACAGCCGCGCCGCAGAAAACATACCCCATGACACTTAACACAACTGCGTTAAGCCATTTTTTGCTAGGCATAGACAAGCCCTTTGTATTGATTGCTTTATTATTAATGACGAACGAAAGACGATTTAACGCAGCTTTTTTTTCAATAAACTTGAAAATAGTCGCCCTACAGACTTCAAATGATAATCAATATCATTTACAATTGCGACCCATTTTTTCTAATGCGGTTGAGGAAGTAGCTGTTGGCCAGCAAATTTGACGCTAATGCAGGGTTAAACAAACTCTATCAAGAACACCACCAATGGTTGGTGCGCTGGATTGCTAGGCGCTCGCCAAACTGGGACTGTGCCCAAGACTTAGCTCAAGATACCTTTATTCGATTACTCAATCGACCTCAAGTCATTGAGACAATTCAAAGCCCTCGCTCTTGGCTCGCCAAAATAGCTGGCAACTTATTGGTTGACCAAGCTCGGCGACAATTATTAGAAAAGAACTATCTCGCCATGCTCGCAACGTTACCGGAAGCAGAACAACCTTCATGCGAAGAGCAATGGCTAGTATTTAGTTTACTCACACAAATCGATAAATTGCTTAATGGCCTAAGACCAATAGAAAAACAAGCATTTTTGATGGCAAGACTCGACGGCCTAAGCTACCGCGTTATTGCCACAGAGCTCAGTGTAAGTCTCTCATCCGTAGAGAAATACGTCGCTAAAGCCATGTTGGCCTGTTACAAAGCAAGTTACCCCCAAGAGTAGTAAGCGAATGAATCAACAGCAACACTCTGCAGATACTCAGCCTATTGACGAGGCAATTGTCCATCAAGCCATTAATTGGCATGTACAAATTGAATCAAGTGAAAGCCCTCTATCAACCATCAATGCTTGTAACCAATGGCGCGCCCAAAATCCCGACCATGAGCTTGCGTGGCAACGACTCACTCGCATTAACCAAACGTTTTCTAACACACCGACGACCTCAACGTTAGTCAAACACACGCTCATAAAAACTGACGCCGACTACCAAGATGTGACTCGCCGCCAAGCCATTAAACGCGTTGCAGGTTCAGCACTAGCCGTTGGCGCTGTCGCGTTAGTTGCCCAACGCCAAGGGGCGTTAGAGCACCTTCAAGCAGACTATGCATCGAGTAGTAATGCGCGTTTTCACATTCTAGAAGACAATAGCGAGCTGTGGCTGAATCGGGATAGCACTGTAGAAGTTGCCTTTTCTCCCCTTAGACGTGATTTAGCACTTACCCGTGGAGAAATGACGTTATCGGTTGCAAAGGCACGTTCGCCACTGCACATCGACATGCCATTTGGACAGCTCAAAACAGCGAGTAGTAAAATTTTTGTCAGACGCACAAATAATCATGCCATTGTTCAAGTCTCGCAGGGTAAGGCTTCATTGCTAGCCAAAGGTTCGAAACATCGATTAACCATTGAGGCAGGGAAAACCTATCGCGTCGATGCACATCGCGTTGAATCTCTCAATAGCAATACTTTTGATTATACGAGTTGGGTTGACGGTATTTTTTCGGTGCGCAACATGCCCATGAAATCATTTCTACAGGAATTGAGCCGCTATTATCCGGGGTATCTGAAGTGCGATTCACAGTTAGATAACACCCTTGTCTCAGGGGTATATCAACTGGCAGATATGGATACTATTCTCAAAACTATTGCCTTAAGCGCAGGTGCCAAAGTACGCTACTTAACTCGATTTTGGGCAACAATTTCACCTAATTAAAAATAATTCTCAATTTTATTTACGGTTTTTTATTTTTCATTCGGCTTATAAGTGTCAATTGAATTTTAGAGCCGAAAATACATGCTTAATCGCGTCACAAAATCACTGTATATCACCGCATTTCTCTCCTTGGGCATCGCTCCTCTTGCGACGCCTGCATTTGCTACTGCGCCATTGAAAGTAAGTCTACCAGCTGGTCAATTAAACGATGTTCTTGACCAACTATCGCGACAAGCCAAAATCACCTTGTCTTATGCTCAGCAAGATGTTGAGGGTATTTCTGTTAGTGCTATCAATGGCAATTTCAGCGCCGATATAGTGTTATTCACTCTGTTGCAGAATACCGATTTAATGCCAATTAAAGTGACCGATAACGCATGGCTAATCAAAAAGAAGTCACTAGCTGGCGGCAATGGCGACGGTACAACGCTCAATACCATCACCGTTGAAAGCCAGCGCGCTAAACTCAAAGATAAAACCTACCGCGAGTCAGCTTCTGTCAATGTCATTACCCAAGAGACTATTGAGCGTTTTCGTGGCACATCGGTGGGGGATATTTTCCAAGGCACTCCGGGTGTAATAATCAGTGAAAACCGCAACTCGGGCGGGCTCGATGTCAATATTCGCGGCATGCAAGGTCAAGGGCGTGTACCTGTTCTGATCGATGGCAGTCGTCAAGAAACCACGGTGTACCGCGGCTATGCAGGTGTATCGAGTCGCAGCTATATCGATCCCGATTTAATAGGCAACTTACAAATTGTCAAAGGGCCTGCTATGGTTGCTCAAGGCACTGGTGCTACAGGCGGTATGGTGAGCGTTAATACGCTTGGCATCGAAGATATTGTAAAACAAGGAGAATTATCCGGTTTTAGAATGCGTGTCTCTGGCGTTGGCAACACATCATCAACGCCAGCGGCAGGGACTTACGCTGGCTACTACATTCCAAATGGATCTACACGTATCGACAAAGAGTCGGCGCGCATTGTTTCATCAGCCGTTTACTTCTCCGATTGTCGCTTTGCATCGCGCTGCCCTGAGCGCACAAAAATGCCTGAGCATTTTGCACCAGAAGAAGGTATGGATAGGCCCGGACTGTTTAATTTCAATAGTTATGCAGCCAGCTTAGCGGGCGGCAAGCGTTTCGATTGGGGCGATATCGTTGTCGCCTATGCCAAACGCGAGCAAGGCAATTATTACTCGGGCACCAAAGGCACTACGCCAGAATTAACCATTGGCGAACCTCAGGTCTTCCCGTGGAAAACAGATACCCCCGTCAAGCTAGAATACATTTCGCGTTTTCGCGGCGCAGAGCGCATTCCCAATACCAATTTTTCCAGTGAATCACTGCTGCTAAAAGGCAGTTATTTCCTACCACAAGATCAAAGTGTTGAGTTAAGCCATATCCGTTATGACAGTGCTTACGGTGAGATGATGCCATCGCAAATTTTGCGCTTTGGGCAAGCCAGACAGTGGCTAGACAGTGAAGTTCTCAACAAAACTTACACCGCCCGCTATCGTTGGCAACCTGTCGAATACGATTGGGCTGATTTACGTGCAAACCTTTGGCATACCGACGCAACGACTGTGTTAAACACACCGGGAGTCGGTTCGGTCGATTTAGAAGATAACACTAAACGTCAAGATAATTACCAGCGCTGGGGTATCGACATCACCAATAGTATGCGCTTCTTCCAATGGGGTGATATGACTTTAAATTACGGCATTTCAGGTCAATGGGAAGATATGGATACAGACACGCCAGAAGCCGAAGGGTTTTACGCGGGCTCACGTAAGGGCTGGCGTCGCGAATTTAGCGCATTTAGTGCGTTAAAGTGGCAGTTTATGCCACAGTGGACGCTAGATGCAGGGATCCGATACAGCAAATTTGAATCGAAAGACAGCAATCCGTTGCCATTGGAAACCAGCGATCCAGCCTGCGTATCAGACGGTAACGACGGATGTTTGCCAGTAAACTACAAAAACGATCATTCGGGTAGTGCACCATTAGTTGCAATTACATGGCAACCAACTGACAAAATCATGATGTATTTACGTCACGCTCAGGCGCTGCGCATGCCGAGTCTATTCGAAAGCACATCCGGCTGGTCAGTAAGCCCTGCTCTCGATATCCCTATTAATCCCGAGCACGCAAAAAATAATGAAATTGGCATCAGTTATGTCGATAAATCACTATTTAATAACCAGCATCAATTGCGCGCAAAATTAGCCTATTTTGACAATCACGTTGACGACTACATCACTCGCACCCGCCGTAATGCATGGGAAGAGCGCCAACAAGGATTCGATTTCTTCCGTTTGCGCAACATCGAAAGCTTAGATCTTGAAGGTATTGAATTAGATGTCAGCTACGACGCCACCAAATGGCTCATCGAATTCAAAGGCACCAAATACAACTTGATAGAAGTATGTCACAACGGCACCGAGGTGCGTTTCGCGTGTACAGATTGGGGCATTGAGCACAGCTATATCAACAATATGATCCCGCCACAATGGCAGGCAACGCTGCACTTGGGTGGCCGATTACTCAACCAAAAACTCGAGTTTGGCACACGTGCAACCTTCATCGGTAAACGTAATTCAGTGCCGCGTTACAACGCAAACACAGGCTTTAATCCCCCGGTGCTATGGGAGAGTTATCGCTTACTCGACCTATACGCTAAATACAAATTCAGCGACGACATAACAATCGATTTCACTGTCGACAATGTCACAGATCGCTATTACATCGACGCTTTAAGCCTTGGTCTAGTACCTGCCCCCGGCAGAACTGCACGCCTTGGCTTAAACCTTCAATTTTAACTGGAGAATAACTAATGAAACGAACGCTTGGCCTCTTGGCCACGATAGGCTTGTCGCTCATGCTCACCGCTTGTGGTGGCAGCAGCACGCCAAAGAAACCCACAGCGGCATTTGCAATGTCAGCACCGACAGAGAGCACATTTTCTCTTAAAGATGGCAACGTAAAAGTTAATCTTGACGCCAGTACAAGTACTACACCGCGTGATGCTAACTTAACTTACGCGTGGCAAATGATTTCTCGTCCAGATCTGAGCATGGCCGAGCTAGCGAATACCGACGAGAAAACAACAGACTTTACTGCCGATCTCGCTGGTGACTATGTTGTAAGCCTAATCGTCAATGACGGCAAACAGCAAAGTGAAGCTAAGCGCATGACAATCACTGCGACTAGCCCATATCCAGTAGCTCACTCAGAAACCAACTACAGCGTAACACTAGGTACTGAAAACGTCGGTTTAGACGCGAGTAAGAGTACTTTACCAACAGGTAAATCAGGTGACCTTGTTTACCAATGGACGCTAAAAGAAAAGCCAGCTGACAGTGCGGGTTACATTAGTAATAGCAATGAAGCACAGGCGAGCATTAACCTAGATCTAGAAGGTGAATACAAACTTGAGCTAGTTGTTAAGTTCGAAGACACCAGCAGTAAACCTGTTGAAGTCACTGTTAAAGTAGCTTCGGGTAACGCACAACCGATGGCTAAAGCCGAAGATATGACAGTAACACTTGGTAAAGAAGTAGTTATTGATGGCAGTGCAAGTAGCGATCCAGAAGGCGAATCGTTGCAGTACCGCTGGTCTTGGTCTTACTCTCCAGTCGATCCGCGTGGTGTACCAGTACCAGAATTATTCGACACTAAAACAGATACAGTGCGCTTCACACCTGTGGCTGCGGGTGAATACAAACTTAAGTTCTTTGTGTTTGACGGCGAACGTAAGAGCGAAGATAAAGAAGTGACTATCACCGTAGAAAAAGATCCTGCGGTAACAACTAACCAACCACCAGTTGGTAAAATCGAAGCAACGGGCTACTTCCCTTCATACAGTGTTGGCGAACAAGAAGTTGGTCGTCGCGCTGAGTTTAACTTTGTTGGTTACGATCCAGAAGGTGAACCGCTACAAATCGTTAGTGCTGAGCTAATTGAAAAGCCTGCTGATAGTACTGTAGAACTCGTTAACATCGGTAGCTGGAAACCACTTGGTAAGAAAATTCAAAAACTTGACGTTGTCGGTAAATACAGTGTACGCATGACTATCTCAGATGGCGTCAACCAAATTACCGCCGAAGCCAATATGCAAGCACTTATCGGCCAAGTTAACTCACAACCATCAACCCGAAGTGTCGATGTGAAGGCCCAATCAGTGCTTGTTGGTGAAGACCTAGTGTTTGACGCATCAAGCAGTGATCGTAACGGCGATCCTATGACTTTCCACTGGGAATTAGCCGATAAACCAGACGGTAGTAAAGCAGTTATCACACCAGTTATTGAGCCAGAAAGTGGCGAGCTACGCCGAGCTGTTGTGAAAACTGACGTTCCAGGTTCTTACACGGCACGCCTAATCGTTGAAGATGATCGCGGTCTACGCGCTAAGTCTTACGAACAAGATACTGGCTTTGCAAAAACCTCGAACACTAAACCAGAAATTCGCTCAGTAGTTTGGGCGCGTAACTGGGGCCGTTTGAATCCAGGGGAAAACTACTACCAAATTCTTCCTTGTATGTCGTTATTACACCGCCCAGTAGTCGTTGACTCTGATGGCGATGAAATCGATATTTTCGAGCACACTGAAAATGAATTAATCAAAAAGCCAGAAGGCGGCGAATTTACTAGCTCACCAAGCGACGATTCCTGTGCTAACACTCGTGGTAAGGTATTTACCAAACCAGGAGAATACACCTTCCGTTACTACGCGACTGACTTAATTGACGACGCCGACCCATACGATTTCGTTGTAAAAGTAGATAGCTTTGAAGACGCCAAAGGCGTACGTCTGCGCAACGTTAGCTCAAGCGGTGACTTATGGCACCCACTTCCATACGAAAATAAACCACCTTATGGAAATGTATTTAGTCCAGCAACTCGTCCAATCGAAGAAGACAGCGCTATAGCATGGGCACTTGAAGCCGTAGACGGTGATTACACCATCGAAAACGTCAAAGTTAGCCACATTAACGGCGGTTTAGATGATTTAACACCACGTTTCGAAAACCTTGAAGAAGGCCAAGTCATTAAGAAAGGGGAAACGCTTGAGTTCAAAACATGGATGCGAGCTATTCCTTGTGTAAGAACCGAAGAGCGCGGCGAAGGCTTCCACTTCTCATTCAACATTAAAGAAATCCCAGAGATTACTTTCGTGTACGAAAACTGGTTAGGTGCTAGCAACAGCAGCTTCAGTAAATGGGAACAATGTACTGCTGGTCAAATCAAATAAACCAGCGTTGAAATAACAATAATAGCGAAGAGCAATAGTCAAAAAGGAGCTAGTTTTTAGCTCCTTTTTTATTGCTACTCACTATATCTTCAACATTACATTGCGGCGAGATAGATATCACTAATTTCTTGGTGAGTAGCCTGCTTCGGATTAGTTAAACCGCACACGTCTTTAAGCGCATTATCAGCCAAGGTTGCAATGTCTTTCTCAAGCACATCTAGTTCTTTTAGCCCAGCAGGAATACCAACGTTTTTGGCCAGTGTTTCAATAGCCGCGATAGCCACTTCAGCGCCTTGCTCAGCTGATAAACCGCTAATATCAACATCCATTGCCTGAGCAATATCTGCTAATCGTTGCGGCACAACTTGCGCGTTGTAGCGCTGGACATGAGGTAATAGCACCGCATTACACACGCCATGTGGTAAGTCGTAAAAACCGCCCAGCTGATGCGCCATTGCATGAACATAGCCCAATGATGCGTTATTAAATGCCATGCCAGCCATAAACTGGGCATACGCCATATTTTCACGCGCTTCGATGTTATTACCATCTTGTACAGCGGTTGGTAAGTATCGATTGATTAGCTCAATCGCTTTGAGTGCAACTGCATCGGTGAGTGGAGTTGCTGCCGTAGATACATAAGCTTCAATGGCATGTGTTAGCGCATCCATACCTGTTGCAGCGGTTAATGACGGCGGCATACCTGTCATCATCGATGGATCGTTCACTGATAAAATTGGCGTAGTGTGCTTATCGACAATCGCCATTTTCACGTGTCGAACTTCGTCGGTAATAATCGCAAAACGAGTCATTTCTGATGCCGTACCGGCGGTCGAATTAATAGCAATTAATGGCAGCTGTGGATTTGCCGATTTATCGACACCTTCATAATCACTAATATCACCACCATTTGTAGCCACCAGCGCAATACCTTTAGCGCAATCGTGTGGCGAACCACCACCCAATGACACAACAAAATCACAGTCGTGTTGTTTAAGCACAGCAAGGCCAGCTTCTACATTGCCTACGGTAGGGTTTGGCTGGGCCTTATCAAACACCACACTTTGCACATCTGCGGTGTCGAGTAAGTCGGTAAAGCCTTTTACCACACCGATTTCATTCAGTACGGTATCACTCACTACCAAACATTTTTTAAAACCTTGTGATTTGATAAATTCAACGGCTTCATTAACACAGCCCTCGCCCATTAAATTCATTGACGGCATAAAAAACATCGCGCTCATTGTCGTGCTCTCCTAGAGATTATTTAGTTTCTAGGAATAAATTAGCACTTCACCATCGCCGCAATATTGATTTAAAACAAGGAGTCTTTGTGTAAATAAAGTAACTGTTTTTCCTCGACATTCCATAGGGTTATTGGGTATTGTTGCCCCTTATCTGACACCTCAACCACTTAATGACTAAGCAAAAATAAGGATTATTTAATGTCGTCTAAATTCATGAACTTTATTGATAAAGCTAACAGAGTTATTTTCTTCTCGGGGGCAGTACTAGTTGCGTTACTTTTAGCAGCTATATTAATCATAAAAGGAATAAATTATTTAACTAAATCAGATCATTACAACCAGCCAATTACAGTGATCAATGATACGAAAGAAACGACTAATATTGATTATAAGAAACGGTATCTAACTAAATTAGAAGACAAATTTCTATTTGAGATCTTGTCGGATAAAATAAAAATCCAACAAAAAGAGAATCGCGAAAGTTCAATTGCCCCACTCATTATAAATTCAGGAAAAAACAATTTTAGTTACCTCAGTCATCACACCGTCAACATACTATTCACTAGTGTTGACGGAAGTAGCTATCCGCTATTGAAATCGCATACATTGATAGCAGATACCTCGCTGAAAAACACAGAAAAAACAGAACACGCTTATCTGCTCAGTAAAAATTTATATACTTTGATACCTCAAGACTCAAATCAAGATGGCTTTTTAGATGATGAAGATAAGTCCGATTTCTGGGTCTCAGATAGTGATGGAAAGAACCTAAAGCAGCTTCTCAAAAACATTGAACATTACCGTATCATCGAGGACGATACTGTACTTATAAAGAAAGCCGACGAATTCCATTTGTATTATGTTGATAAAGACCAATTAGTTCAGCTCGATACGACAATAAAATAATCATGAAACTAGACGCCAAAGATCAACGCATTATTGAACTACTCTCCGACAACGCGCGTATGCCTGTCAGCGAGATCGCGCGGCAGGTGCATTTGTCTCGTACCACTGTGACTGAGCGGATAAACCGCTTGCAAGATAAAGGGGTGATTACGGGCTACAAAGCCATTGTTAACCGTCATAGTATCGAGGCAATTTCAGTGATTGGTACGTTAACGGTCGATACTAAGGCATTTGACGATGTGGTGGCTCAACTTGAGGATATACCAGAGGTGACGCGCTGCGCAGCAATTAACGGCCAAGGTGATTTGTTTATCGAGTTATCTGTCGCTAACGTCGCTAAACTCGACGCAATACTCGCTCATTTTGGCACTATCGACGGTATTAGTAATACCGACACAAACATCGTTCTAAATTCGTTTTTTCAGCGCTAGTCCCAACCGTCACTTTGCATAAAATTAGTCACCAATTCCCGCTATTTGGCGGTAGCTGCACTCACCTAAGCTCATTAAAGTAGTAGTCACACTAAATACAAAAATGACTACCATGCAAACACCTCCACAGAAACCATTAAGCCAAGACGATATCGCACTATTGGATATGCCCTTCGACGCTAATTCATCGCATCTGCGTGGGCCATCCGAAGGGCCCGCTGCAATTCGTGAAATGATGAGGTGCGGCTCCGCCAATTCCAGTACTGAACTCGGGCAAGAGCTCAATCATAACCCTCGAATTGTCGATGCAGGCGTTGTCGATTGCTCTGATGACAACAAGGCTTTTGATAATCTAGAAACAGCGATAGACGCTATTGGTAAGCAAGGCGCCAAGCCACTTACCTTCGGTGGCGATCATTCGGTGACTTACCCTATTATTAAATCACTGGCGAAATATCACGGCAGTTTTACGATTCTACATTTCGATGCTCATCCTGATTTGTACGATATTTTAGATAACAACCCGCTTTCCCATGCCTGCCCGTTCGCGCGGATTATGGAGAACAAACTTGCAAATCACTTAGTGCAAATAGGTATTCGTACTTTAAACCAACACCAACGTGACCAAGCCGAAAAGTTTAACGTTGAAGTACACGAGATGACTAACTGGCGTGGTGCAGAACAAATTAATATTGATGAACCTGTGTATATCACTATCGACTTAGATGCCTTAGATCCCGCTTATGCGCCCGGCGTATCCCATTTCGAGCCCGGCGGCTTAAGCGTGAGGCAAATTCTTGATGTCATTCACTCGCTTAATGTACCTGTTATCGGTGCTGATATCGTAGAATATAACCCACAGCGGGATATCAACGGCATGACCGCTATGGTCGCCACTAAGTTATACAAAGAAGTGTGCGGCAAGATGTTGGCGTAAAAAAAGAGACGTCTCGGACGTCTCTTTTACTTGCTTCTTATTGGATGAGTTTCTAGGTCTATTCGCTAGCGCGAGACGCGTAAATATAAGGTGAGTAATCGAATGTCCAGTTAGGGCGCTGTGCAATCTCAAACGACCAATGTAATTCTTCACCGGCATTGGTAGAGTCAAATTGATTAACTGTTACATCAGTTGGCGAGGTAATAATTAAATCGAAAGTCACAGACTCACCTTGCTTAATCACTTGACCATCTTCGAGCCCTTTAAAGCTAGCGGTAAAGTCATCTTGCGAAACCGCTTTCAAGTTAGTAATAGTGTAATCTTGATCAAATGCAGTTAACGTAAAACGTTTTGCTAAAGTATCCCCATTAGCATTAAGGTACGAATTAAAGATCGGGAAGTTACTCTTTTCTGCTACGTTATATGGGAACAACTTCTGACGATGTGACATGCCTGCTTGGCGGCGTAAACCATCAAGACCCAAAACTACAGAGTCATGTAAGTCTTCGAGTAGCAATGTAGGATAATCCGCAGGTGCAACGGCTGGTATAGCAAACTCTACAGCCTCGGTAGTCTCAATGCCATCAGATACCTGTAACGACACGACATAGTCTCCTGCTATAGACGGTGCAAAACCGATATTTTGACAAGTCCACTCACGCATCGCTAATACGCCTTCAAATAACTCTTTATTGGTTTTGTATTCACCATCACTTGTTACACGACGTCCATTCATACATAGACTATGGCTATAACCAAAACCTGCAATACTAGCCGGAAGCACCAATTCACTACTTTCTGGTGATTCTTTTAAGTGCCATAAGTAGCTCAATGGATCACCATCAGGATCGAACGCATCACTACTTACGACAACCGATGAATTAAGCGAGCGTCGATCAAAATTACCCGTGTCAGCATCGAACACCAAATCAGTAACAGGATAGACAACTAGTGGTTGTTCATCAGAAAACTCACGCTCTAATTGCGGACGTATAATAGGCAAGTTATTTTCTGCTTTTGCCATAGCTAAAACACGTTGTGGTCCAGCAAAGCCACCGACACTGCTTGCGCCATGACTATCGGTGACATGCATTTCAACAACATAAGCACCAGCTTTATCAGCCACTAGCGACGGTGTCACTTTGTTAGCATCTTTTAATTCTGCAGTACTACCATTTGGCTTATCGATTAGTGTCCAGTGGTACGTCAGCTCATTGTCGTCAGGATCTTTACTCTCGCCACCATCAAATGTAATAGTTTGACCGATTAGTGCTGCATTCCCTGCACCGGCGAGTTTAGCTGAAGCAGTAGGTTTGCGATTGGCACCGACAAGCGCAGTAAAAGTTCCAGTTACTGGCTCACTCCACTCAACGCCATCATTAGCGCGAAGCTGCAGAGTATAATCACCAGCAACAGGCATAGATAGTGATGGCGCAAATGGATTTGCTAAATCAGCTGTCGCAGGGTCAAAACCATCAGGGTAGGACAATAGTTCCCATTCATACATCATGTAATAAGGATTACCTGTCTCAATATCGACACTATCAAATGCCCATAATTGCAGGGTATCCGCTAGCTCAACTTCATAGGTGCCAGTTGTAAAGTTAGCGCCCACTTTTGCCATTGGCTTATTGTTAACGTGATCGCTCGCTAACTGATTGACCTCAATACGCTTGTTTACTGTTTTACGAATAGTGCCGTCATATACCGCTAGCTCAACGCTAAACTGACCAAATTTATCAGGGGTAAATGTCACTACTTTACCGGTGTGCTTATCTAATGTTGCGCTTGAGCCATCTGGCACGAAAGGACGCTCAGCAGATCCCAAGAACCAGCGATACTCGAGTTCATCACCATCCGCATCGACTGTCGCGCTCGCATCTAAGGTGACGGTATCTCCCAATACCCAGCCGTCCGCATCGCCACCAGTGATAGTAAATTCTGGATTTGGAATAGCATTTAACGCCGAGGCGCGTATCACGACATTAATCGCGGGACTAACCTTATCGAGATAACTAACAACCAACTCTAGTTCGTAATCACCTTCAATATCGGTAGTTAAACGCGGTTTAACATATCCAGCATCGTCGAGCTCAGCAGCACTGTCTTCTGGCTTTTTAATCAATTTCCATTGATAAGATAATGCACTGGCATCGCCTTCTGTTGGTGGCAAACTGTTACTGGCATCTAATTGCACCTGATCACCCACACTAGAACCCATTTCAGCTAAAGAAACTGCCGTTGGATTAGGATTAACCGCCGTTAACTGCTGACAATTTGGCGCACTACTTTTCTGATCATCTTGTACCGTTAAACACAAGGTGTAATCACCAATTTTATCGGCAGTGAACGTGGTAGATTGCGCATTTTCAGCTGGTTTAGCAATGCTATCAGCAGGTGCAGAGTCCACCATCCAAGTCCACTGACTTACACCTGCATTTGGCGAAATACTTTGAGTTCCATCAAGGTTGACACTCTCATTGATATTAACTTTGTCTTGAGAAATAAGCGCAACAGCCATCGGCGGCAGAGTCACTTTAGTGTCACTTGAACCACCACATCCCGTCAGCATCAGGACGAGTGAACTGGCAACGGTCAATGCAAATGGATTAACGCATTTTTTCATTATTGAGTTCCTGTTATTAATTTAAAAGCGATAGGTAAAATTAAGACGCATTGTCCGCCCTGGAGCAGGCACTAAGCCGAGACTCAGTGCGTCTAAATAATATTTGTCAGTAAGGTTATCGATGTTCAAATCGATATCGAGTTGTTTATTCCAGCTATAACTAGCGAATAGGTTGATGAGCTGATAACTGTGCCAAGCAATTGGCTGTAAACGCCCTTGTTGGGTTTGATCGTCGAATTCAGGGACTTCGTTGCGCTTACCCATCCAGGTCAAACGCGTACCAATCTCCAATGTTTTATCCAACCACCGTCCCGCAATAGTTGCATTAGCGTGCTGATTTGGTGGGATCATGTTATTGATATACGAATTAGCGATGCCGTAGTCATTGCAACGTTCACGGCGAAAACTGCCGTAATGGCACACTTCGATAAAGTGATAATGCGTCGCGCCAACTTTGACATAGAAGCGCCCTGCGTCATATTCTGCGCTCAATTCACTGCCATAAAACTTAACGCTGTCAATGTTACGTGTAACAAAGAAAATACGCGTAGACTCATCTTCCCAAAGGTTGGGCGAGGTGCGCGTTAAATAATCATCGGTGCGATTTCTAAAGTAAGCGAATTTAATGCGAAAACGATCGTCTGCAATTAACCAATTGTCCTTGATACCGTTGAGTCCAATTTCATTATTTTTGGCATGTTCAGGCTTTAATGTGACATCTAACGCAGGCTGGGTAGAGAATCCCGCTGAGCTTTCGAATAAACTCGGCATTCTTAAGGCTTGAGAATGGCGTGCATACAATTGCCACGTATCACTAACCTGCCACGCCATACTTAGCACTGGTGCGCTACCAGAATAATCGTTCTCATTACGTAATGTCTGACACTCTTGTGTTCCAGCAATTATCTGACAAAACTCACTGCCTTCACTAACGACAACAGGCTTATTGTCAAGCACGTCAAAACGAGTATAACGAAGCCCAGTATTGATATTAACTGTAGGAATAGGTTGCCAATTAACATTGATGAAAGCACCATATTCACTGCGCGTACCGTCACGACCAAACGCAGTGGCATTGCCTTCAATTGGTTTTGTATCGATTTTTTCTTCTTGCCAAGACACACCATATGACACGCGCCAAGTGTCACCGCGATTGGTATTAGTAAAGTCTCCACCCCATCGCTGATAATCTTCAGTTTCAGCCAAACCACCGCTAATATCTGCGCTATAACTGTGGTTAGTACTTTGGGTGTCTGTTTTCCATATATTGGCTTCTAAATCTAACCAATCACTGGCCTCAGATTGATGGTTATAGCGCAAGGTGTAAGTATTGGCCTTAACCGTACTGCCAGGCGTCTGACGCACTTGCCCAAACCAAACAAGTTGTGAAGGCATTAGCTCACCGTAAGTACTGTCGTAGCTTTGCCAACCTAACTTTAATGTCTGATAGTCATTGAGATAAAACTGTCCTTTTACCAAGCTAGATTGACTTTGATAATTGCTGTTAGCAATCATCTCCTCGGCGCGAAAGCGACTAACTCCGGTCAGCTCAGGACGCACTTCAGTCCAAAAACCGCGATTGATTTGATTTGAAATATCTAACGTTGGTGCAGGCCCATCACTGCCAGAATAATAATTGCCCTGCTCGCGTTCAGCGTAAGCAAGAATGAGATCGACTTTTTCAAATCGTTTAGCAAAAGCGATATTCGCCGACCAGCTTTTCAAGGCAAGTAAATCCGGACGATCTAGTGTATCTGGCGAACCAAAGGCCTTGTTAATGTCATAAGGGCCTTCACACAACGACGGTGAACTGCAATTAATCCGATAGGCACCATTATCACCACCAACAGGATTAAACCCTGATTCAGTGCCCGGAGCGACTGCTCCGTTAGTCGTGTTTCCCATCAGGCCCATTCTAACTCGACCACCAAAATCGCCGTCACCTGCAATGAGGTCGCTAGCGTCTAATGTTCTAACGCTAACCACGCCACCAGTAGCACCGCTACCTTGAGCAGATAATTCAGGGCCTTTGTGAATATCAATACCGCCAATGAGATCGGGGTCAATATAAGTACGACTAGCCACCCCAGCATATCCGCGATAAACCGTAGTTTCTTGACGGCTACCGTCGAGCAAAACAGGCACTCGTCCTTGCCCCTGCATGCCACGAATATTAACGTCGAGTCCGCCTGAATTGCGGTTTTCGCCAACTAAAACACCGCTTTCGCTTTGAAAAATATCCCCCACCGAAGAGCCGCGAGTGCGTTGAATTTCCTTTTGAGTAATATGAGATTGTGAGGCAGCTGCCTCATACACACGCTCAGAAGCGCGATTGACGGAGCTGCCTTGCACCTTTACCGTTGGTAATACGGTGCTACTAACACCGCCATTGGTTCTAGCCGTAATAAGGATATTGGTGCCGCTAATGAACCAATCGAGCGATTGATTGTTAAGGATCAGCGTAATAGCCTGTTCAATGCTGTATTGCCCTTTGATCGCACGAGAAGTTTTGCGCTCTAACACGCCGCTGGCTGAAGAAACCTGATAACCACTTTGACGAGAAAATTGATCCAGTGCACTAGGCAAAGACTGCGCGGGAATATCAAACTGTAATGTGACGGCTTCAACAGAGCTGGCAACCACTGAAGCACCGCAAAACATTATCACCAGAAAAATACAACGCAATCTGGTTAATACACCAATCATCAACTACCCCCTAAATTTAATACGAATAATTCGTGTTTAGGATATAAACGATTGGCGGATTAATTTTTTTCTCAAAAAGAGATACTTTTTTAAGAAAAACTATTTAGATAATGAAATAACTCTGATCATCGGACCGACTTTTGTCACTTTACCGCCATGTGGCAGTACTACAGCATCGAGCACATTGTCTATCTGAGACAGCTGATAAGAGCCTGTCACACGCTTAGTTTTGAGAGTATCATTGGTAACGATAATAATGCCGTCATAATATCGACGCACCGTATCAACAACGTCTGCTATTGTTCGGCTTTGCACAAATAAACGCTGCTCGCGCCAAGGAGCAATTTGCTCTACTGGCACATGAAGTTTAGCCATAACTCCATCATTAGCTACGCTCATTAGATCACCCGGTGACAGTATTTTTTCCAACTGTAGATTGTTCGTCACGCCAACAGAACCGCTGGCAACCGCGACATAAGCATGACTAGAAAGCGCTTCAACATCAAACTGGGTGCCCAAAACTTCAACGTTAGCTTGGGGAGTCGTCACAATAAATGGGCGCTGCTTATTATGGCTTACATCAAAAAATGCTTGCCCTTTTAACAAGGTAATTGCCCGTTGCTGTTCAGAATAATTCACTGCAATAGCACTATTAGCTCCTAACGTCACTTGGCTGCCATCACTTAATGTAATTAAACGGGTTTGTGCAGTTGTGGTCATTTCATCGGCTTGCCAATAAAGTATCAATGATGGTGATAAAACGGCGACTAAAAAGCTCGCCGCTATTGCAAATGTCGTCCATGCCAAGCGACGGATTTTAGGCGGTTTAGTCGTCGTAGGCTCTGCCGCCTGAACATCATCAAGGGACAACTTCGCCATCAATTGCCATGATCTATAAGTTTGCTGCCAAATTTCTTGATGACGCTCAGACTGCTGTAGCCAATCATTCCACTGATGGAATTGTTCGTCATTAGCGTCGCCTTCAATAATAAGCAACCAGTCCGCCGCTTGACGGCGAATTACACGATCACAATGTTGATTGTTGTTTGTTAAGTCACTCATAGATACGCTATTGAAAAATTGGCAGTTGAAAAAGCAAGAGTAAATATCATGACGTAGACTCGTCTAAAGCGCCACTAATTGTTGCAAGAGCACTACGGATAAGGCGATGAACTGTTGCAATTGATACGCCCAGTTCTTGGGCTATCTCAGCCATACTTTGACCGTTCAAGCGATGCATTTCGATAGCACGGCGCTCAGAATTTGGCAACGCAGCGATAGCCTGTGCGATGGATTGTAACTCGTCGCGTTGCGAGTTCATTTGTTCTGGATCACTACTACTGGTTGGTTCGAGCCAACTAATTTTCTCAGCATCTTGATGCTTATCTTCCATCACAGAGCGCCTGACCATATCAATCGCTAGATTTCTAACGGTGCGGTATAGGTAAGCAATAGCATTTTTCTGAGTTGATTCGTGAGGAATCACTTTCAAAAATGCTTCTTGAACGATGTCTTCTGCCCGCGCACGGCAACCAGTAATTGGCGTGGCATAATTTACTAATGCATCGCGATGACTAAGATAAGCTTGAGTGTTGGAAGAGTTTTTGTTCACCGAATACTAAATAAAAATGCAATCAACTACCGAGAATGATAATTGATTGCATTTATAAGTAAACGTTTTTTTGATACTTATGTACTTTTAGTTATTATTTTCTTTAATCACACTCACCAATAACGCCGGTAAGAAGCTTAGCGTCAGTAGTGTTGAAAAGATAATACCGCTTAATACGATCACGCCAACGCCGCGGTATAACTCAGTACCATCCCCCGGGATTAGTACCAATGGCGCGAGGCCAAATACCGTAGTCGAAGTCGACATCAAGATTGGCATTAAGCGTTTTTCTACCGCGAGTTTTACCGCATCAACTACCGAAGTTCCTGCTTGTTTAAGGTTCTTAAGAGTTTGATCAACAATCAAGATCGGATTGTTCACCACTGTACCTAATAAAATCAAGAAACCAAGCATGGTGATCATATCTAGCGGCTGGTGATAACTCGATAAACCAAGCTGCCCTAACGCACCATTGACACCATTTACCGCGATTAAGCCAAGTAAACCGCCTGCCATGCCTAACGGAATAGTCGTTAGGATAAATAGCGGATAACGCCAGTGAGTGAAAATAGCCACTAACAGCAAGTAACTCAGGATAATAGAAACGATAAAGTTCGACGATAATGACGCCTTAGTCGCCTCTAATTGATCCGCTGCTCCACTGATGGTTAGGTTAATACCATGAGCAATCTTACCGCTTTGGCGCAGTTGAGTAATCAACTGTGTACGCACCATTTCTTCGGCGGTTTCTAACGCAACTTCACGTGGCGGAATGATATAAACCGACACCGTACGATTGCCATCGATACGGCGTAGGCTGTCGCTCGAATAACTCGCTTGCATATCAGCCAATGCGTTTAACGGCATTACCTTACCAGCAGGTGTCATGATAGTTGAGTTCGCTAGCTGCTCAAGGTTTTGCTTATTACCCGCGTTAGAGAACATAAAGATATCAACTTTGTCGTCGCCAAGGATAAACTCATCGACATAAGCACCGTCGCTGTACGCTGAAATGGCGTAGCCTAACTCGCCATTGCTAATTCCCAGCTCAGCAAGACGCTCCCAACGAGGATGAACTTCGATCATCGGCTGATCTAAGCTAAGCGATCCCGGCTCTGAGTTGATTTGTGGATTATCAAATACCACATTGGCTTCTTGATAAACCGCTTCTGCCGCTTGGTATAGCTCGACAATATTCGGACCAGAAATATCTACTGCAACGGCGCGAGTACCACCGTCATTACTAGAGATAATCGAGCCACGCGACGAGAATGCGCGCATCTTGTCGTAGCTTCTAAAGCGCTTGGTAATCGCATCCATCATCGCTTGAATGTTAGCCGCATCAACAGGACGACTTAGTAACCAAATGCTGCCAGATGACACCGACATCGAGTAATAGCTCAGTGGTGGCATATCTGTTTCGCCATTGTCGAACTTGTCACTCACCGCATTAACATGTTGGTCGAACTCAGCACGAAGTTCTTCGCCAATCTTCTTCATCGCCGTTAAGTTGTAGCTTGGCGGCGCGATCATCATGGAAAATGCCTTCGGCTCTTCACCTTCTGGCAAATATTCCGCAGCTGGCATTAACATGTAAGCCAAGCCCAAGGTACCAATAACAAATACCGCAACCGTAGTCATGGCGCGTGATTTATCTTTAATGAAAAGGCCGACAAATTTAAGCCAACGATCGGAAAGTTGCAGCGATTGTTTAACAACTTGCTTAGTTTTACCAAAATTCGCGATAGTCACAGGCACTACGAAAATAGCCACCAGCATCGAGGCGATAATAGCGCCAGAAATCGCAATAGCGATATCAGAGTAAAGCTGACCAGCTTCTTGTTGTACGAACAAGATTGGCGCAAATACCAAAATAGTCGTCGCTGTAGAAGCTAATACCGCAGGCCATACATCTTTTACGCCTTCAACTGCAGCTTCGAAACTCGATTGATATTTCTTACGCGCCTGCATAATGCTTTCCATCACTACAATGGTGTTATCCACCGTCATACCGATAGCAAAGGCCACACCCGCTAATGAAATCACGTTAATGGTGCGGTCAAACATCATCAAGCCAAGGAAAGCAGCGATGGTACAGATTGGAATACCCAGTACACCAATCAAAGTGACCTTGCCAGAGCGCAAGAAGAAATACATCACGCCAGCTGCCAGTAAGGCACCTAAAATCAGGTTAAACCACACGTTAGACAGTGAACTTTGTACGTATTCAACATCGTCGCCCACCAGCTTTAACTCAAGGCCATTGTGTTTGAGTAAATCGCGATTCACACGCTCTACAACCTTTAACATGCCTTCTTTAATTGCGATAACGTTAGAGCCACTTTCACGGCGTACCGAAAGGCTAATTGTTCGTTCGCCATCGAGAAATGACAGGCTACGTGTTTCATAGTGATCTAGCCCTACGTCTGCAACGTCTTTAAGACGAATATTGATGTTGTTTTGACGTGAAACTATGACATTTTCCAGTGCCTCGACACTGTTAACACGACCGATAACGCGCACTAAATAACGTTCGTGATCTGATTCAATATCACCCGCTGAGGCATCGCGGTTGCGATTGCGAATAGCGCCGCGCACATCACTTAAGCTAATGCCACGCTGAGCTAAACGAGATGGATCGATTTTAATTTGAATTTGACGCGCCGCGCCGCCACGAACACCGACTTCAGATACACCAGGTACACTTTCCATGCGCGGACGAACAAAATCTTCGGCGTAATCGCGCATCATGTCCATATCTAGACCAAGCGGGTTGCCCTTCTCTGGTTTTAACGAGAAGTACATAAAGGCATTGCTAGAGAATGAGCTGGAAATCAAACGCGGTTGATCAACGTTATCTGGATACGACGACACCTGACTTAACGCGTTATTGACGTTAATCATCGCATCGTTAACATCAACCCCAAATGGAAATTCAAGCTCGATGCGGGCGCTGCCCATAGATGCATAAGACGTCATGCGCTTAAGGTTTGGCAAGCTGCGTAAGTAGCGTTCTTGCTCAATAAGTATTTCTTTTTCAACATCTTGTGGCGTAGCACCCGCCCAACCTGTACGCACGGTAATGGTGCGCACTTCGAGATCAGGAATCATCTGTACTGGAATTTTTAGGGAGCCGACGATCCCTAAGATACAGACAATAGCAACAACAACGGCAACTAAGGTGCCTCGGCCTATTACAGCTTTAAACACGATTAAGCCCCTTTGTTGCTTACTACAGTCACTGGCATATCATCAGCAAGTAACTCGCTACCGGAAGTAATGATTGCCGCATTGTCTGGCACGCCTTGCACCAATACCTTGTCAAAGTTACTGCTAATTAGGCGTACACTAAGGCGTTTCACAGCATTGTTAATGACCGAATAAACACTGTAGCTGCCATCTGGATGACGCTTAAGTGCCGCTTTAGGTAAGTTAACTTGTGCGCTTTGCTGTGATGGCAACATTAAACTCACCTTGGCTGACATGCCTGACACCAACGGTGAGTCAGCAGGTAAATCGATACGACCTTGGAAAGTACGACTCGCTTGATCTGACACGCCGTTAACTTGTGATAACTCTAAGTTCATCACTTCATTCGATACAAAATCAGGCGTCACTACCGCTGGCACAACATCACTTGCTTGAATTGCGTGAAAATGCTCTTGCGGAATATCGACAAATACGCGTAGAGACTGAGCTGATACCAATTGCAATACGCGGGTTTGCGGGCTAACCCATTCACCTAAATCAACGTTGCGTGCGGCGATAGTACCGTCAAATGGTGCGCGTAATTGATGACGTTCAACGACGGCTTGTTGGCGTTTAACCTTTGCTTGCGCCTGAGTCAACAAAGCTTTGCTGTTCGCCACATTCGATTTACGCTCTGCCAATAGTGTTTTTGCCACCACTTCTTTTTTGGCTAAACCAACAATTTCATTATACAAACGCTGATCTTCTTTGTATTTAATCGCTGCTGAATTAGCCTCAGCCTGCGATTGTGCTAGTTCGATAACAGCTAGAGAGTCATCTAAGGTCAATAACACCTGCCCTTTAGTCACGTTGTCGCCAGCATCCACCAGAATAGATTGCACGACACCAGACTCTTGCGTGGCAAGTTGCGCATCATTTTGCGCTTGAACGTTACCACTTAGTGTAATTTCAAGACTTTTAGCTTGCAGTTTCGCATAAATGACTTCAACTTCGGTTGATTTCGCGACAGCAATAAAACTGCTACAAGCAAATGCTAGCAACAAGGTGTTAATTATCAGAGCACGCATAATTTCCTCAAGACACAATTAAATACAATTTTTGACGCTGCGAT
Organism: Psychrobium sp. MM17-31; assembly: GCF_022347785.1. Taxonomy (NCBI): domain Bacteria; kingdom Pseudomonadati; phylum Pseudomonadota; class Gammaproteobacteria; order Alteromonadales; family Shewanellaceae; genus Psychrobium; species Psychrobium sp. MM17-31. The sequence continues at coordinate 106,269 of NZ_JAKRGA010000004.1, read as the reverse complement.
TCTACGTGGTCAACCGTGAACACAACGTGATTGATAACTCAACGAAACTTCACGTTAGCGTCACGCCAAATGTGGTTATAATGAGTTATACCCAAGCCACCTCAAGATACTGATCTTCAGAGCTTAGGTATATCAACCAATGGGATTTTAGAATGCGCATATTACTAGTGGAAGACAACGCCGATCTTGCAGCCAGCATCATTGATTATTTAGAAATGCAAGATCACACCTGCGATCTCGCGTGGCACGGTAAAGCCGGATTGGCTGCGGCACTTGATAATAACTACGATATGTATGTGTTTGACATTGCAATGCCACAAATGGATGGTTTAACTCTTTGTCGCACCTTGCGTAAAGAGCACAACGACTTCACACCTGTGTTGTTTTTGACGGCGCGCGACACGCTAGAAGACAAACTCACTGGTTTTTCCGCTGGGGCGGATGATTACCTCGTTAAACCCTTTGATTTAAGTGAATTAGCAGCGCGCATCCTGGCTATTCACCAGCGTCACCTCGGTTTTAGCAATCAACTATCGATTGGCGATCTCACCGTTGACCTCAATACAGAGCAAGTAAAACGCGGCGACGACTTCATTACCCTATCTCCCAATACTTACAAGCTGCTAGTACTATTGATGCAACGCTCACCACAAGTGGTACCAAGAGAAGATCTCGAACATCATGTGTGGGGCGATGAACTACCAGACAGCGACTCATTGCGCAGTCACATCTACAAATTGCGTAATAAAATCGACAAGCCTTATCAGCATGCACTCATAAAAACCGCCAAAGGCCGAGGATTTAGCATCTCATGAACTTTTTACAAAGTATAAAATTTCGTTTTATCCTCGCCTGTATTGCCTTCGCAATCATTGTCACCCTGTGTTACGGTCGGGTTACTTTTATCGGTTTAAAGTATAACTCTGATGAATTGTTTAACTGGTATATCACCCAAGAAGCCCACCAGCTTATAGATCGCTACCGCGCTAATCCAACATTGGATATTAGTGAATTAACCACCGCAGATATTGAAGTGACAACAGAGCAAAAAATGATTGCCAAGCTCGCGACTTTTTTCCCCGATAGTCAGTTTAGTGCTAACAAACTCATCGACGTTCACAACCTAGGACCAGCTTTTGATACCCCACAAGGCTATACCATTTATGAATTCGGTAAAGACGAGATTACCATCCATATTTTAGAAGCGACTATACACCACAATTCACCCGAGAAATTCTATTATTTAGTCGACGTTAGCACCTTTCGCAATTACGACAATTATTCAGAAGAAGCAGTCGAAAACATGTTTTTAGAAATGTTAGCGCTAATCATGCTAATTGGGTTGCTGATAGGAATTATGCTAGCGATGACTGTGGTATCACCACTTAGCCGCTTGGCAAGATCGGTGGACAATATGGATCTCGATAAATCCCCACTGAGCAAAGACTCATACTTTAACGACGAAATTGCTCTCCTTGCCAACAAGATAGACTCTTTTGCTGCTAGAACACGAGAATTTGTTGAACGTGAAAAAGCCTTTACCCGCGATGCCAGCCATGAGCTAAGAACGCCTGTTGCCAGTAGTCGCGCCGCCATCGAGCTCGCCTTATCGACCCCCGAAGGAAAGCAAGGCAAGGTGCACAATTTTATCAAACGCGTCGAACGCTCAAATAAAGACATGACTCACTTGATTGAGACCTTTTTAATGCTTGGCCGCGAAGAAGACAATAGCGAAGCTCCAGTCACTTTTAATCTCCATGATCTGGTTAGCCAAGCTTTTGCCAAGCATGATTATCTAAAACGAAATCAACAACTCGAGTGCATAAACAATGTAGAACCGAGTGTCGAGGTAACCACCCACAAAGCCTATTTATCTATCATATTAGACAACCTGATCCGCAACGCGCTGCAGCATACCAACGATGGCCAAATAACGGTTAGTCACGCTGACAATATGATCATAGTGACTGATACTGGCGAGGGATTTGAGAACAGTGAAAAGAGTCAGCTCAATGTAATGGAGAAATCAGGCGTTGGCTTAAGCATTGTAAGGCGTTTGTGTGAACGGCAACAATGGAAGCTGGTAATCAATGCCAATTCTCCGCAGGGCACCAAAGCGGTAATACTATTTAAATAAGCATAAAGCCTATCAATAGAATATTAATAACCACCAACATTCCGATGAGCATTGTTCGCCTGAGCTTGCGATTACTTTTATGTAATTCTGCATAATAGGAATTTGCTAACTGCGCCGCTTTGTCATCAGATAATCCAGTACAGTGATGACATTTATTCTGACGAGTTGGATATTCTAACTTACACCGTTTACAGGTATTTGAAGACACTATATTTCCTGCAGAAAACATAATTATTTCCTTTTCAACTGCGGCAAAATTAATTCAATGCAGGTTTGACGACGCTGGCTTTTGTCCAGCTTTTGATGTTGCTGCCAACATTGCTTAAAGCGGTTAACATTGTTGTTAAACAGTTCTGCAGCTTGTTGTGGAGATAATTTTGCCAAGGTTTCCACATAGCGTCGTGGACCGAGTTGAAAATGTTGATAGTCGATAGGGTAATTCCAATCCCCGCCCCAAATGAAATAACCATGCAGTGCAAACACATCCACGACATCTTCCGCCATGCCCTGTCGTTGTGGTTTGCTCGGTCTGACATTTAGACGATTAAGAAACTGACGAGCGCCTTCGGTTGGACTAACAACCACAGCGCCGTCTTTTGCAATATCAACAAATGGGTTTTGTACGGGATTAATATCAATCGCAGCGCCATAAGCGTGTAGAGACCAACGCTTGCCATTGGTAATAGCCCTACCATTAAAGGCTGAGGTATTATTTTGCGCCATCGAGCGCTGATCATCACCGCCATAATTGGCCATTGACTGCGCTTGTTCTAGTGCAAAACCAGCTTTTAACAGCGTTTTGAATAATTTCGCTGTTTGCTGCGCGGCGATATCTAACACGGTAACCTGCCCGCGATGTCCATTGCCATCAAAGCCAATAAAATCGAATGTGACTCGCCTTAAACGCTGACAATTCACTGGATTATTCGCGGTAATAACAGCGCTTTGCTGGAGCGTTTTGCAATCATTAGTTGTAAGCGGCGAAACAGCACTTTTTGCCGTCGCCTGACCTGCAAATAATGTAATCCACAACGTAAATAATAACGTGAGCCACTTCATCTCATCTTTCCATAAACAATTGATTCAGCGATAAATCATCTACAAATCAGCTCGCTGTCAGGTTTTTACCGAGTCAATTTGTATTATCTAAAACTCCAAATACATGACACAGGAAACTACCATGTTTAAATCGCTATCACTACCGATAATATTGACCGCAGTAACAGTGTTAGGCGCAATGGCCCCACCAAGCCAAGCAGCTAATAACTCTGAGAATATCACGACCACAAGTCAAGCATTGCCTTACGGTAACCAAATCACTATTGCCTCAAAAGCACTGCAAGTCGATCACCGTATTGATGTCTATTTACCGCAAAATTATGACAAACACAGCACGATAAATTATCCTGTTATCTACACCCTAGATGGCTGGACGTTATCGCAAAGCGTCAGTGGTGTTGTGTCGCACATGGGAAATACAGCGGCAATGCCCAAAGCAATAGTCGTGGCGCTGCACACACCAAACGTCTGGCGTTACCTGCCGAAGTTAGACACCAAGGATTCTGGCTGGCGTATCAACAATACTGCCCATCAAAACCAGCAGTATTTAGACTTTATCAAACAAGAGCTTATTCCGTATATTGATGCGAACTATCGCACCAATGACTATCGCGTACTAATAGGTATGTCACCAACGGCTATTATTGCTCTCGATAGTTTTATCAAAGCACCCGAGTTATTCGACGCCCATTACCTTTTCGCTGCCGTCGATATTTTCGCGCTAGGATACGACGAAAAATCAACGCTACTCGATTCTTTAGTCACTAGCCTTAAAGCCAACCCACAGCTAAAGCGTTCACTTTACATTGCCTCGGCGCAATCTGATTTTGACGAAAATCCAGCTCACGCTGGTAACGCCAAGCGCCTCAAACAATTCGTCTCGCCACTCATGAAGGAGCGCTTTAAGTTAGAGTTTTTACCAAACACCGAACACTACTCGATGGCAATTCCAGCGTTGGTATCGGCGCTTAAACTAAACTTTCCCCGCAACGAGTTAGAGATTTTTCGCGACTTGATCGCCAAACCCGGCAACGCTTTAAAAAATATTGAAGCTCACTATCACAGCTTATCTAAAAAACACGGTTTTACGATTCATCCAGAGCCGGACTTAAACCGCAACGTTAATAGCTTTCGCGGCATTGGTTATGTGTTACTAGGCGATGATCGCCACCAAGAAGCGATGGAAGTATTCAAGCGTTGGACAGAGCTAAGTCCTAACGAAGCGAACGCCTTCGACAGTCTTGCCGATGCTTATGAAAGCTTGGGGAAAAACGAGCTGGCAATGGAAGCACACCTTCAAGCAGTGAGTGTGGCGAAAAAACTAAAGGATCCTCGTCTGGCCTTTTTCAAGCAAACTCTCAAGTCGTTTGAAGAGCGCGTCGCGAATAAATCTTCCTAATCACGAATGAATATTGGTGCTCTGTGGGTCTGTTATTTCACCATCAACCAATTAGCCTATTAGAGCGCCATGATAAAACTACTCACAATCATTTTAACCGCCTATTTTAGCGTTATTACATCGGTGAACGCCGATGATAAGCCATTAACCTCTGGCTTTAATCACGTTGGACTAACCGTATCAAACCTCGATAAATCAACGCGTTTTTTTACTGATGTGTTGAAATGGAAACTTGTCGGAGGCGATGAAAAGTACCCAGCCAAGTTCGTTTCAGACGGCAAGATGTTTTTAACCTTATGGCAAACCAAAGATCCTAAAAAAACCGTAACCTTCAATCGCAAAAACAACGTTGGTTTACATCATCTCGCCTTTACGGTAGAGACATTGGAAGGGCTTAACGCACTATTTGAGAAGGTAAAAACGGTAGATGGCGTGATCATTGAATTCGCACCAGAGCCAGCGTATGGTGGTCCAACAATGCATATGATGATTCGCGAACCAAGCGGTAATCGCCTCGAATTCTCGTACCGCCCACCAAAACAATAGCAGGATTTATGGGGAAAATAGTTTTTGTTAGCCAGCTGCCAACCACAGAGCAGCAACAATGGCTTGAGTTATTACAACAAACACTTAGCTCGGAGAGCATTTATTTTCCCCATCAGCTAACAGCGAGCCAATGCGCCGAAGTCGATATTGCCATCGTCGCTAACCCAGACCCTAAGGTGCTACGTAGTTTTCCCAACCTAGTGTGGATACATAGCTTGTGGGCAGGTGTTGAGAATCTAGTAAAAACGGGCTTGCCCGATGGTGTGCAACTAGTACGTCTTATCGATCCTGAGCTCGCCCAAATTATGGCGGAGTCTGTGCTCACTTGGACGCTGTATTTACAACGCAATATGCCAAGTTATCAGCGGCAACAACAGCAACGAGAATGGCGACAACTCACTAACGTCAATTCGAAACAAATGCGGGTAAGTGTATTAGGTGCTGGTGAACTTGGCCTAGCTTCGCTGTCTTTGTTAGGTAAGCTGAATTACACATTAAGTTGTTGGACGCGATCGCCAAAAACCATTGATAAAGTCACTAACTACACAGGTAAAGACGGTCTAACGGCAATGCTAGCTAAAACAGATATCTTAATTTCATTGCTGCCTCTAACACCGGAGACTAAGCACCTACTCAATAGCGAAACCCTAAGCTTGCTGCCACAAGACGCGAGTATCATTAACTTCTCACGCGGCGGTATTATCGATCATGATGCTTTACTCAAATTACTGGACAATCAGCACCTCAATCACGCGGTACTCGATGTCTTCGATATAGAACCTCTGCCAGCCCGGTCACCGCTTTGGCATCACCCAAAAACTACTGTATTGCCACACATATCTGCACCCACAAACCACTGTACAGCTGCGAAAATTGTGGCGGATAATATTGGTAACTATCGAAAAAATGAAATTTTACCGCCGACAGTAAACCTCAATAAAGGTTATTAATATCAATAACTTTTGTTATCCATTAGTGTTCTCTCGCCAAAGAAATTACAAATAATTGCTGATTAATGATTGCACAATGGATATCACTGTATATACTGACAGTTATACTGTATAGAAAAACAGTTTAGTAAACATATTCAGTGAAAGGCATCAGCATGAAAAAATTAACTAATCGACAAGCAGAAATTTTACAGCTCATCAAAGATAATATTTCCATGACTGGCATGCCTCCTACTCGTGCCGAAATTGCTAAACAGCTAGGCTTCAAATCGGCTAATGCTGCAGAAGAACATTTAAAAGCTCTTGCCAAAAAAGGTGCTATCGAAATTATTCCCGGCACTTCACGCGGTATCCGTTTAGTCGAAGCTGCGAATGATCCTGAGCCAGAAGCAGGCTTACCGCTTATCGGTCAAGTGGCTGCTGGTGAACCTATCTTGGCGCAAGAGCATGTTGAAGCGCATTATCAAGTTGACCCGAATATGTTTCATCCAAGCGCAGATTACCTACTGCGCGTAAACGGTGAGAGTATGAAAGACATCGGCATTATGGACGGCGATTTACTGGCTGTTCACAAAACCAATCAAGTGCGCGAAGGCCAAGTAGTTGTGGCCCGTGTCGAAGATGATGTCACCGTTAAGCGCTTTGAGCGCCAAGAGAACAAGATTTTACTTCACCCTGAAAACCCAGAGTTTTCAACCATAGTTGTAGATTTAGAATATCAATCAGTTGAGATCGAAGGCTTAGCTGTTGGCGTAATTAGAAATGGAGCATGGCAATGAAATCATTAGTAATGAACACTAACTTTGACAGCAACACTTTCTCAATGAGTTCTGGTATCGATTATATCGACCAATCTCTCGCTCACGGTGGCTGGCAATCGCAAACCATTAACGAAGTGATTAGCTCTGAATCTATTAGTGAACAGCTAGATATCCTATTACCAACATTGACTAAATTAAGCCAACAGGGTCGCTGGATTGTTTTAGTTGGTGCGCCAAAGGCAGGATTGAAACCACTACTAGAGAGCAATGGCATTGATACTTCTCGCGTACTATTAGTTCATCCGAAAGATCAAGTCGATGCACTATGGGCGATGGAACAAGCACTGATGTCAGGTAACTCAAGCGCCGTCTTAGGCTGGCCAGGAGAAATCGATAATCGTGATTTAAAGCGTCTGCAACTCGCGGCAAAACGCACGAGCGCCCTAACCTTCTTATTTAAAGCAACGGCTAGTGCTCAGCCAAAAATCCAGCTTAACTGTTATAACCAACAGTTAAGCCATCAACACCTGAGCATCGATCGCCGCAGTGGCACGATTCACTAGGTAGCTTTTGGATACTATTTGGTTCAACAAATGAAAGACTAGAAACTAAAAAGCCAATCGAATGATTGGCTTTTTTAATGTGGGGATATGATACATCTATTCCCACTGCGCAACGGGTTGTCGCGACTTGATAAGCTGATTAATTTGACTTACAAAAGATTGCTGTTGTTCATTTGCATTGCAAGGCGCTTTCAATAAACCTTGTTGAAATTGAAATACACCTAAACTTTCAACTTTCAACGTGCCTTCAAAGAAGATTTTTACATATTTAACGATTTGCTTAATGGAGTTTTTAGTGAATTTTTTCATACGCTATTGTTCCATGGTTACCGTGAGATTTTCGACCTTAATAGTTTCTACAAGTTCAATGAAAACTGATAAATTTACACTCGCGCGATTATCATCATTATTCATAAATGTGTTTAATTTAATAATTACTAATACCAAGATAATCAATACGTAAAAAACAACTTACCATAGATTAAAGTCGAAGTGCTCAGACCAAATGTTACAAGTAATTTCAAATTTCAGGCGCACATCCTACGTGTCTTTTGTGACGGATTTATGGCGGAAAAATAGCTAAATTGAAACAATGACACCAATAGAAACTTAAGTGATAATAGCCAGCTTATCGCAATTTACAGATACTAATATTTATAGGGGCATACTCGATTGAAAAAACACCTCGCACAGTTTTTTACTCCAAGTGCCAAAGCCGAAAGTAATCAACTAATCAAACTTGCCATTCCCGCCATTTTAGCGCAACTCGCTCAAATGTCGTTTGGTGTTATCGATACCATAATGGCTGGACAATACAGTGCGGATGCACTTGCAGCGGTAGCGATCGGTGTAAGTATTTTCAATCCAATTATCGTTTTTATCATTGGTATTTTCTTAGCATTAAGTCCAATAACCTCGCAATACAATGGCGAGGAAAACAAACACGGTGTAAAACGCGCTTTCCAAACGGGCGTAATAATGTCGCTCATTTTGGCACTGCCTAGTGCAATCATTTTAGTGTCTCTTGAACCCTTAATGTGGGCGATTGGCATAACCGAGGAGATCATTCCGCTAGCGAGCGGTTACCTGAGTGTTTTAGCGTGGGGCGTATTTCCACTTTACTTCTTTTTTGCATTGCGCTTTTGTAACGAAGGAATGTTCGCAACTAAAGCCATCATGTATTGCTCCATTATCGCGCTACCGTTTAACGTTGCCTGCAACTATTGGTTTATTAACGGTGGCTGGGGCGTGCCTGCGATGGGCGCTATTGGAGTCGCTTGGGCGACGCTCGTAGTGTGGTCGATAATGGCAATTTCACTAGTTATCTACACTCTCACCTCGGCCCGCTATCACGGCTTCAACCTGTTTAATACTTGGTTAAAACCACGTCTTGAAGACTATACTGAAATTCTGAAAATCGGTACACCGATGGGGATTGGTCTAGGTCTTGAGGTTGCCTTATTTGGTGCAGTTGGCTTAATGATCGGCCGTTACTCGGTGCCTGATATCGCGGGTCATCAAATTGCTATCAATATCTCAGCGCTAGCCTATACACTGTCACTTGGTCTATCAATTGCCGTGACGGCACGAGTCGGCTATCACATTGGCCGTAAAGATCCGGAACAGGCGCGTCAGACGGGATTCATGGGTATTTGGTTTGGCGTATTTATCTCACTGTTCACCGCCACCTGCATGGTATTATTTCACCAGCATTTCATCGCGGTATTTACGTCAGATGAATTGGTATTCGCAGTGGCCAGTCAGCTTATTATCTTGGCGGCTATCTTCCAGCTATCAGACGCTGTACAGGTCAATGCCAGCGGCGCGCTACGTGGTATGAAAGATACTAAAATACCGATGTATATCTGCATGGTAGCCTATTGGTTAATTGGCTTTCCAATCGGCTATGTGTTGGCGGAATTTGGTGGCTGGGGTGTGCAAGGTTACTGGATTGCCATTATCTGCGGCCTAACAATTTCAGCCGCATTAATGACTCATAGATTTAATAAACTAACTCACTAAGCAGTTGATACGACTTGATTACGGCCTTGCTGTTTTGCGTTATATAAACGCTCATCAGCGAGGTTAATTGAGTCAATTGCATCTCTGTCTTTTAGAATTGCTGCCACACCAAATGAGCAAGTGATATTGGCGACAGTTTCCCCAGTTTTGCGATCCTTAATAATCAAACGTTCAATCGACAATCTGATTTTCTCTGCCATATCATGAGCTTTAGCGATAGTAGAATTAGGAATTAAGACAGCAAATTCTTCACCACCATAGCGGAATGCTAATGCACCATTAGAGCAAGAAATTGCTAAACGCTTACCAACGGCTTTTAACACTTGATCTCCCATGGTATGACCGTGCTCATCATTAAACGCTTTAAAATGGTCGATGTCGGCAATGATTAAGCAAGCATGCGCATTTGGTAGCTCAATCAAACCGTCGAGCTCTTGTTCAAATGCTCGTCGATTTAATAAGCCGGTTAATGCGTCGTATAATGCATCTTGCTGACTATTTGCTAGCTCCATACGCAAAGATTTGATCTCTTGCTGAGCTTTTTCGAGGCTATCACCTAAGGACTTAGCATTGTCGCGCATCGCCATCGATTTTGAGAGTAATTCACTAACAAAACCGGAAACTGCTTCTGGTGTCATTGGTGTTTCAATGGCATCTAAAACCGCCAATTCCTCATGGCATAAAGACATCTCTTTTTCGAAGCTTTTAGCGTTGTTTTGCGTATTTCCAATAGAGTCGCCAACTTTACCCATCATTTTGTCGATAGACTGTTGCAAGTTTCGAGCTTGATCGACAGCTTCGTTTTTAACGTGCTTTGAATACAGTTGCTCAGCACGGAAGGTTGGGCAGGTGTTATATAACTTCAGCGCCGATTCTAACTCGCGATTAAGATTAGGCACTTCATTAGAAGCATAGGTATACCACAGCGCGTAGTTAGTTGGGTTAACCGGTACGCTGTACTTCATCATTAACGGAATAGTTTTCTTCAGCGTTTTAACTGACTCGTCAAAATTCGAGTTGTCTTTCATTGACTTACTTCCCTGTTACTTCGCTTGGCGATAATTCAACGCTTTATTGAAGCTATCTAAAGCGCCACTGCTCTCACCTAGCTCTTGCTGGACCTGTGCTAGTTGTTGATAGCGGTGTGCCGAAGGGTCGATTTGAATTGCTTGTTGCAGCCATTCTTTAGCATTTTTCCATTGTCGCTGCATAATTTTCAGTCTAACAATAACATCAATAAAGGCCGAATCAGATTGATAGGCATCTAACTTTTCAAGACGTTCACACCAAGCTGTTGCGAGTTGTGTGGGGCATTGCTCAACCACACCTAACAAGCCAGCACTTAGCTCTTTACTCAGTCGTTTAAACAATTCTTTCTCGATCAGCGCCGCCTGATCAAATTTAATAACTAACTTAGCATACTGGCAAAAGATGTCGATATGATTGCGGTACTTTCTAGGGATAGATTTGTAACTTTGGTTAATCGTTTCTAGATCACTGTCTGCAAGTGCCGCTAATTGCTGAACGTAACAGTGACGCACTCTTTCCTGATGCTCAGGTGCAGTCAGACGCTTGTGCTTAAACAAAATATCATTGAGTTGTGCAACTTGTGTCCATTGCTGAAAATGTTCACGTACTTGAATATTGAGCGGCAATAAATCATCATGTTGAGCGACTTTGTCAGGTTGTTGCTCCAACCACTTTTGCGCACTTTCGAAATCCTTTTCTTCAACAAGATAACGCAGTTTAGTTGCAATTAGTGCAGTGTTCTCCGGTGCAAATTCCAATGCCTGTGTAAGATATTCATCACGCTGTTCTACCTTACCTTGCGTCGCTGCAGCATTTATCGCAGTAAAATAGTTTAACAGTGGCTCTTTACTGTATTTAACATGATTTACGCTAAGCTGCTCTGCCTGAGAGAAATGTCCAGCGGCAAACTCTAATACACCATCAATCGTTTTTTGTTGTGCAATACGCTCTTTACGCCAGCCAAACCAATGGCGGGTGCGTCCCCACATAGCAATAGTATTTACAAGCGCCCATTCAGCGATTTGCAAGGCAGCGTAAAACACGATAATCATCATGACCATAACGACAAGGCTGGTTTCCATAGTCCAACCATTCACAGCTACCAATACGTAAGTGTCATGTCCCATCAGCGATGGACCAATCAAAATGCCTGACGCGATTATGAGTAAAAATATCAAGACTCGAATCATATTAACGCTCCAAACCTTGTGCTGAGCTAATGTTGCGACGTGTTACTTCATCTGCAATCAAATTACGGCTCAGTAAATCACGCGGATAGTTCACCTCAATCGAAACTTTTTCTAATTTTTCTAATTCTTCGAGCATAAATGTCGTTGCGCTGTCTTCGCGATCGAAAAATTGTAATACCCAGGTTCTGCTCACTTCGATAGCACTGATGAATGCCTGTTGCTGTTTGCGATAAACCGCTAGCTGCGCCTGAACCAATTTATTCTTTAGATTTTCCTCTAAATACCATTGCTGTTTGGCAGACATTAACGGCACCACATTACTTTCCCGCTTGCGAATTGTAATTAAACCATCGACAAAGCCATACCATGTTTGCTTCAGGTTTTCTTGCCACGAATCTTCTGCGGCCGCTGGCGCTTCTTCTTGAACTGCATCCGGCAAGGTAACTGTATTGAGTTTAAGGTTGTCGATTTGAGTTATTAAACCATCGATAGCTAATGCGATATCCTGACTGCGATCTTGTGGTAATGCAGACAGTGTCGCGATGTCTTTGGCGAGGGCGCGGCGTAATTCAATTAATGACTCATCATGCATTTCAGCGATGCGTTTATCGGCAGTCACTAACAACGCCGCAGCGGTTTTTTGATCCTTTTCTTGCCACAGTTTGCGGCCAGCCATGGTAACTAAGTAGTTTGCCTCTGCCAGTAACCAATCACTTGGGCGACGTCCCGATAGTTCGGCAATTTTTTGATTAATAAGGGCTTGAGTTTGCTCTTGACCTGCAAGCTGCGCAGCAACTTTATCGTTCAACTCACTGGTTAACGATTGATTTAATGCTTGTTGCTGTTGCAGCTGTTGATTCACATTCTCTAAAACGCTGTTTTGCTTAGCAACCAGTGAATCAATGGTGTCTTGTTGAGCCAATTGGAGCTTTTGGTATTGATCGACGCCATATCCCGCTGCGCCAGCTAGCGCTAAGATCAAAATTAAGCATAAAACGGCGAGTTTACTAATAGGTGTTTTTTGAGTGACCACTGTTGATTCCATTTTTTGTGCTGTGCCAGCGCTAGTCGCTGCTTCGTTTTTACCTACGGCTGACGACGCGACATTATCTAATTCTGTTGTTTCATTGGCTAATGATTTGCTCTCATCAAGCGAGGGTTCCTGAGCAGAAGATTCATTATCAGATGATGACTTTTGACTTACCAATAGCTCTTCTTCATTAACTGGTTTTTCATCTACCGATGACTTTTCATTAGCGGAAGACTTTTTGTCCGCTGACGGCTCTTTTTCGGCTAATGGTTCAGACGTATTTGGCTGCTCTGTATTGTCGACAGTCTGTTGCTCTTCAATAGCCTTTTCGTCAGCTTTGTTGTTCGATGCGTCATCATTAGTCTTAGTCATTTAACACTCGTTCAATAGAATTTTTAAAATTGATTGGTTATCAGCGCCTTCGCTTAACTCAATCGATTCAAAGCCAAGTTTACGCGCTATTTTCACAATACGCTCACTCGGAACAATTAAAGATAGTGATTTTAGCCAAGTTTGCTGCATTTCGCCGATGTTTTCCCACAAATGCTGCAATATCTCGCCACTAGTCACCACTATAGTGTTTATTTGATGCTGTTGCCATTGCAAAACGCAATCCCCATCATTCATCGCGATCAATTGACGTTGATAAGTCTCAAGGTATTCCACCGTAGCGCCGCGTTTAACAAGCGTTTGTGCAATAAGCTCTCGCCCACCATTGCCGCGTAAAATAACAACACGCTTGCCATTAACATCAGCTAAATCATCGAGTGCTAACAGCCCTTCGGAAGTAGCCAATACCGGAGCTTTCGCTTTGATATTCAAGGTCAAAAATTGCTGCGCCGTTCCTTTACCTACTGCAAAGTAATCCGCCTGTTGGGGCCATTGTGATAACTGATTATCCGTGTGAGAAACAGCATTCTCACTCACCGCAATTATTATATCTGCGTCAGCAATAACTTGCTCGATTTGCGATGCAATAGAAGGTAAAAATTGGACTAATGGATAAGAAATACAGGGAATATGATGGCTCGCCAACAAAGCCTCAAGTTGCTGAGACTTTGCTTGTGGGCGAGTAATTAAGACACGTCGCTGTCTAGGGCTATGCTTGTGCATAAACCTGCTGCAGAATCTCTCTGCCGCCGCGGTCTAATAACTTATCAGCCATATCGATGGCCGTTTGCTCGGCGTCGGCTAAAGTACCGCGTGCTTCTTCAGTTAACATCACGCTACCGTCAGGGTTACCAACTAGTGCGCGTAACCAAAAGTTATCGCCGTCAATCACGCAATAGCTACCAATTGGCACCTGACAGCCACCTTCTAAACGCTTGTTAAGTGCACGCTCGGCCAATACGCGTTGACGTGTTTCAGTGTGCTCTAGCGGTGCCAACAATTCTTTAATTCGCTCGTCATCCAAACGACATTCAATACCGACCGCACCTTGGCCAACAGCTGGTAAACATTGCTCAGGCTCAATAAATGATGCAATACGCTCTGGCATTTCTAAGCGAATAAGGCCAGCTGCAGCAAGGATGATTGCGTCATATTCGGCAGCGTCTAATTTACCTAAACGCGTACCAACATTGCCGCGAAGATCGCGAATAACTAAATCAGGACGCGCCGCGCGAATTTGACATTGACGACGTAAACTAGAAGTACCAACGACACTGCCTTGTGGCAATTCATCTAGATTTTTGTATTTGTTGGAAACAAAGGCATCGCGAGGATCTTCACGCTCACAGATCACCTCTAAGCCCAAGCCTTCAGGAAATTCCACCGGTACATCTTTCATCGAATGAACTGCGATATCGGCACGGCCTTCTAGCATGGCTGTTTCCAGCTCTTTTACGAATAACCCTTTACCGCCAACTTTGGCTAACGGAGTGTCTAAAATCTTATCGCCCTTGGTTACCATGGTAACCAACTCTACTTTAATATTAGGGTGAAAGTGCTCTAACTGTGCTTTTACAAATTCAGCTTGCCATAACGCCAACGGACTTTGACGAGTCGCAATGCGCACGATATCTACAGACATAAAGATTCCAAAAAGAGTGATAGTAAATTGGCGGCAATGATATCACCACCAATCTAATTGGTAAAAAATATAGCGGTTTTTCGGCTGTTTTACTGAGTCACATCAAATTCAGTAACTTTTAGCACCTGATTTTGATCATCGACTACTGCAACTTGCCAACGACCCAACATGCTTCGATTGAAAGTTTTGCTCGAATAAGTACGCCATTTATTGGCACCAATCGATAAGCTTACCTCAGCCATTACCTTGCCATTTAAGCTCCAACGATGGTAAACAACCTTATCTTTCATGCGATCAATTTGGGTGAAATAAAACAGCTTCTTGTGCTCACTTAAACTCAAGCTAGACAGACGATCAATAGGTTCTCGTTTTGCAATCGCCGATGTCAATTGGGCACGAGGCACATGAATTGAATCGTTATTTGCAACTACCTCGCTTAGTGCATCAGTAGCAACTACAGGCTCAGTAACCGATACTTTATTGTCACTAGCTGGTTGAGTGCTAACGGCAGCAGACTGTGCAGGTGAAGGCGTAGCCATTAGCAATGTATTTTTTACTGACGCTAATTGCGATGGCACTTTTTTCTCAGTTGCCGCCTTCTCAATGAGTGGCGTATTGCCTTTTTGAGGTATTACATCCTCTTTCGGCTCTAATTCGGTATCGTCTTCAATTGGAAATGGCTGGTCATGTTCACCAACCAGCGGCTGTTTTGGCGGCTCTTCATCTTCCATAATAATGGGTAAAACACCTAAGGTACCTATGTCATTTTCAGGCATTGGCTCAGTATTCGACTGGCCCGCCGGCCACATGCTGTAGGCCATGGTACAAACCAAACTAGATAACAGAATGAGTACAAGTAGGAAATTTCTTATCTTTACAGGATCAAAAGGTGCCGGCTGCGATGCACTAACAGCGTCGTCTGGGCCTAAATCTATTTTAATTTTAAGCTGCACGGGAACACTTCCTTTTGCAAATAGAGAAGCAATATCATAAAGGATCTATATACCCATAATCAATGAAGATGCTTGTTTTATAGTGGCTTAAAAGGCCATCTACTGCGTTGCCTCTATGGACGGAGGTACTTCGCGAGAGCAGGATGCGGTAGCTGTGCGCTCAATCCCAATAGCCAGCTATTGCTCAATCGCGCGCCTTGTAGCTAACCTTTTATTCTCACTATAATTTCAAGCACCTCCAACGACTACGGGTATAGATAAAAACGAAATCTTATCAAGATAGATTTTGTGCTCCTTTTTTCGCTAGAATGTCCATCTAAATAATTAGAGTAAAAATAAATGATTGAACACTATCAACTACGACAAGACTTTGCGGCCACCTGCCCGCAACGTACGTTGCATATCAATCATATTTTTCGAGAACTATCCGTTGAAAATAGCCAGCTCGCTCACCTACTTCCACTGTTAATTAACGAAAATATCGATGGTCTTCCCGGTTATGTCGCAGAATTCTCAGGCGGAACTATTGCTGACTTTAAACTCACTAAACCCGCACAAAAGCTCGCCAAAGATTTCTTTAATATCGATATTTCCCTATCAACAGCACCAAACACAGAACTCTATTGTGGGCTGTATACCATAGGAAGCCTTGGTAGTTTAGGGCAAAGTATTAAATCTGACTGGGATGTGTGGCTGTGTCTTTGTGACAATCTGTCACCTCAAACACGGGAACACATAGTAAAAAAATGCCACCTTATTGAGGAATGGGCGAAGCAAATTGGTGTAGAACTGCATCTGTTTTTAGTTACTGAAAATCAGTTCGAGCAAGGCATAAAATCGGGCTTTGACAAAGAATCTAGTGGCAGCGCTCAGCATTGGTTATTGCTCGACGAATTCTACCGCTCGGCCATCACCCTCGCGGGCAAGCCAATTCGTTGGCATCTGTCGCCACAAGACAACAGCATTAGCGCCATTGATCTTGGCCATCCCACCAGCATTCCTGCACAAGAATACTTTGGTGCCATGATGTGGCAGCTTTATAAAGGCATCGATTCCCCTGAGAAATCGCTGTTAAAGGCGCTGTTGTTAGAATCTTATTTTAGTGATTTTCCCAATACCCAATTACTATCGGTGGAATGGCAACAACTGATGCTTGCTAATCAGTTTAGCGATCACTACCTATTGTTGCTAAATCGCATTAGTGGCCATTTACAGCGATTAGGAGATGACAAGCGACTAAAACTAGTCAGGGAATGTTTTTATCTCAAATGCGCACCTGCGCTGAGTTTTATCAAACAAGGCCAAACGCTAAATTACCAGCAGCAACAACTTAAAGAACTCGTCGCACAGTGGCAGTTTAGCGACGAACACATTGCTCATCTAGACAAACAAGCTCGCTGGAGCCCAGTTGATAGCCAACAACATCATCAAGCGCTAGTCTCTGCGTTGTTAGAAAGCTACCAATTAATGAAAGAGTTAGCTAAATCCCATCAAGTCGACGAAGCGATGTATCCCCAAGAGCTGACTATTCTTAGTCGCAAACTCTATTCGGCATATCAGCATTCTGAAACCAAAATCAACCGACTAGCGCCCATTCGCAGTGTTAAGCACACCAATAACAACTTTTACTTGCGTCGCGGCATTGACGACAGCGGCCACCGTATTTGGCTACTACTGAGTCAGCCGCCAGTATTTGGCAAAGATTACATTATTCACAAAGACACCCACATTATAAAATTGCTGATGTGGGCAGCAATCAACCAACTTATCAGTCCGACGACGCAGGTGCGCTTACCCAGTGATAACGCCAAATACAGCTACAAGGTAAATCGCGCACTCG
Source organism: Psychrobium sp. MM17-31 (assembly GCF_022347785.1). NCBI lineage: Bacteria > Pseudomonadati > Pseudomonadota > Gammaproteobacteria > Alteromonadales > Shewanellaceae > Psychrobium > Psychrobium sp. MM17-31. The sequence goes on along the minus strand of NZ_JAKRGA010000004.1, from coordinate 88,758 downwards.
CTCATCTCGCCGAGCAATTTACAGGCGATAAACTCGCGACTAAAAATGCCTTGGTACAGTCGAGCCAAATTGACGAAGTTTCTATCATCATAAATATGCTTGATGACGCAACAGTGGAGTTTGAAGGACAAACCCAAATGATGGATTGGCTCATTAGCAATATTTTTTCCATCGGCCGCCAGAAGCGCAGCTTAGTTTCGTCAATAGACCTTGCTTATCGCAATAGCTGGAACGAGCATCATGCTATGGTATTTAATGGTAATACCGCGATACTAGAACTCCTTAGTCATCTATTTACGCTAATTCGTTCGAGTAGCAGTACACCAGAAATCAGTATTTTGAGCGTATCTAAACGCCACAGTATTTTATTACGGGATCAAGTATCGTTTTTACTGCGTGAGTGTTTTGAAATTCAACGTAAATCCAGCAAGGAAGGGATCCAAGTAAAATCCATAGTCGTTGCCGGCAAGCTTTATGGCCTGTTTTTCCATCGAGAAAAGGTCGAATACAAGGCGATTAGCAATGCCGTTGAGCTCTATAAGACCCTCAGTCAAACGGCGCTTACTCAAGTTCCGAGTAAGCAACCAACCACCAGCAAAGTCAAACGTTTAATCTACGAACACGCCAGTATCGGTTATGTTCAATTTTTCCTCGAACAGCGCAAAGAAGGCATCAAGGTCTACATTCTTGACGAAAACAATCACTTGTCCAGCTACTGGCAAGATCAACAAAACGAAATGGATTTGCTGCGAGAAATTTATCGTTTTTACACCTTTACCAAAGAGCAAAAAAACAAGAGCCAAGAAAAACTCGATATCAGTTTTAACTTACCGCAATTTAATCGCATAAAAGTTGAAAATAGCGTCATCATTATCGAACCATTCGATCGTCAAGCCGAAGAGTTGTTTTAGCACAAATTGCTCTAACGCAAGTTTCAATCAAATAATAGCCATTTTCATTCTCATTATTGATATAGTAACTGCCTTTCCAACCACATAAGCTGTTTGCTATGACTAAATTCATTCAATTACTCATGCTAGGTGCGTTAACCGTGCTTAGCTTGAGTGCGCACGCCGTTGAGCGTGTTTATTATGTTGCCGCCGAAGAGATCGAGTGGGACTATGCGCCGAAACACTTCAATTTAATGATGGGAATGCCATTAAAAGATTCACAAAAGGTCTTTGTCGAGACGAGCAATAAAACCATCGGCAGTAAATACAAGAAAGCCATCTATCGCGAGTACACCGATGGCACTTTTAGCACCATCAAGCAACGCCCAGCTCACGAAGAGCACCTTGGCTTGCTCGGCCCGCTATTTCGCGCCGAGGTTGGCGACACCATCAAGGTAGTCTTCAAAAATAAAGGTTCACTGCCATACAGCATTCATCCACACGGCGTGTTTTACACCAAGAGTAACGAAGGTGCACCAACTAACGACGACACTAGCAAATCGCAAAAACGCGACGACAAAGTTATGCCGGGCACCACCTTTACCTACACTTGGCAGGTGCCAGAAACAGCAGGACCAGGTCCTGCGGATAACAGCTCTGTCGTTTGGGTTTACCACTCGCATGTCGACAGCATTGCCGATTCAAACTCAGGCTTAGTTGGCGCCATTATCGTGACCGCCAAAGGCATGGCTAACCCAGATGGCACACCAAAAGATATCGATCGCGAGTTCGTTAATCTCTACACAGTGATGGACGAAAACGAAAGCCACTTCCTAGACGACAACATTAAAAACTACATCGGCAAAGATGTTGACGCGGAAGATGAAGAGTTTGTTGAAGGCAACCTAATGCACATGATCAACGGTTACCTGTTCGCTAATTTACCGGGTCTAAACATGGTAGACGGCGACAAAGTACGTTGGCATCTAATCGCTCTTGGTACTGAAGTAGATCTCCACACTCCTCATTGGCACGGCCACACAGGTCTGATTAACGGCCGCCGCACCGATGTAGTCGAGCTATTACCAGCATCAATGAAAACCCTAGATATGAAAGTCGATAACCCAGGAACCTGGATGTATCACTGTCATGTCAATGATCATATCTCTGCGGGAATGACGTCGCTGTATCATGTAGCTCCGAAAAAATAATGAACGGAGTTACTATGGGAGAGTCGGAAATAAACAAATATCTTGGAGCTTTAAAAGGCTTTGCAGATATAGAGTCAATCTCGCGTGAAAAGCATGATGTATCAGGCCAAATAAAAATAAAGTTTTCAGGTGAAATTGGCTCTATTGATAACGGAGAAATTGAAATAACTTTTTTCGGCGTCGAAGTCATGCATTTGCCATTTAGACTAATTCCCGATTTTGAGTTTTCACAAAATGACGAAAAGGTGTTGGATTACATAGACCAAACTCTCCTCGAGCAAGATTGCCATCTCTATACTATCAAAGATGATATTGATACTTGGTGGCTATATGCCAAAAGATATGAAGTAAATCTATTACCAGTGTACTACGGTAATTAATCCTTTAGCCTCATGTCCCATTAATGACATGAGGCTAAGCACTGAATTATCCGCATACGTATTCATTTAAAAACTCGCCCCGTTTTCGGCATTATCACCTGCATAATAATAATTCAGGGATTTTCCAATATGGATTGGTCGCCATCATTTCAACGTCTTGCCATTGCTTCTGCGATAGCGTATGCGCTCACTGGTTGTGATTCAACAACGGCTGTTAGCTCTCAACATGCCGAACAAACGACTTCACAACAAGCTAATCACCAGCAACTACCACAGCTCTATATTCGCGGTAGCTTTAATGGCTGGGGCACCAAAGACAAACTTATTAATAACCAAGGTGTACTAACGACAAAAGTGCGTCTAAGTTACGGTGTGTTTGAGTTTAAGTTTGCCACCGATAGCTGGTCGCAAGAATTTGTAGTGCAAGCAGAGAGCGACACTACTCTCGATGTACTAGACAAGCAAGCAAGTTATTCGGTGAGTGGTGATAAAGCCGCTGGAAAATCTTTTTTAATGGTGACCACGCCGGGACAATATCAGCTGACCTTAGACACCAATGAGCAACCATTTAAGCTCACTATTGCTAAAACCGACCACGTCTATCCTGCGGATATCGCGCCTCATCAGGGTGAGACACAACAGCTCAGCTTTAAAACCTTCGACAATCAAACTGAAACTGTCACTTTTTCAAGCAAGAACGTCGGCGAACTTAAAGAATACGTACAGGAAACCACAGCGATATTACGCGATCCCGTACCCTCTTTCTCAGTCTATCGCGAAGACGAAAATCTTCCCTATAGCCGCACAGGTAACCTCGCCTTTGATGCACTATTTGCGCTAGCTGTCGATGAAATGAAACTCGATAGCGTCGACGTCATTCGCGATAACAATTACAACCACGGCAACGCTATCGCTTGTCAGTGTTTCGAGACAGGTGAGAAATGGAATTACGTTTGGACCCGCGATCTCGCCTATTCAGCCCATTTAAGCTTGGGATTATTAGATCCGCAACGCGTTACCAATTCTCTTAATTTTAAACTCTCGCCTTATCGCAACAGCGTACCTAAAGCAGAGGTTATCGCAGGCAGCGACGACGGCCTACAGATTATTCAAGATACAGGCAGTGGTGGCAGCTGGCCGATCAGTACCGACCGTGTGTCATGGGCATTTGGCGCAGAATCTGCGCTGAACAACCATACGGGTAACGCCCGCCAAGAATTCGCAGCGACCGCATTCAAAGCACTAAGCAACACCATAGAAATCGACCGCCAGGTAGCCTTTGATAAAACAACTGGCCTCTACAATGGCGAGCAGTCTTTCTTAGATTGGCGCGAACAAAGCTATGCGCCGTGGATCAAAGACGATCTTTCGTCCATGGCCACCAGCAAATCTATCTCAACCAATGCCGGGCATTACCAAGCCATCAAACTTGCCAAAGAATTAGCAATTGAGCTTGATAAACCAGTTCTTGCTAAGCGCTATGCCCAATGGCAAAAAGAACTTAAAAATGCCATCAACAAAAAACTATGGCTTAGCGATTACGGCATGTATAGCAGCCTAACGGCAGGACATTTTGATAACACACCGCTAGCCAAATTCGACTGGCTCGGCCAATCACTCGCCATCATCACAGGCATTGCGAGCGAGCAACAAGCTGCGAGTATTTTAAACCGCTACCCACACGGAAATTTAGGTGCACCAGTACTCTTTCCGCAGCAACCAGACATCGGCGTTTATCACAATCGCGCCATCTGGCCATTCGTTACTGCTTATGGCCTTAAAGCGGCGAAAATCGGTAATAACGCCGCCGTAGCCAACAGCGCCTATGACACCCTGATCCGCGGTGCGGCACTGAATTTATCCAACATGGAAAACCTCGAATGGCTCTCGGCGCAAGCCATGTGGCTTGAGAAAGAAAATCCAGCCCTGTCTGGCCCTGCGATCAACTCGAAACGCCAATTGTGGTCGGTGGCTGGCTATCTGAATATGGTAATAGAATCGCTATTTGGTATCGAAAGCAGCCGCGATGGCTTAGTCATCGCGCCTATGCTAACCACCCATCTACACAAGGCGTTTTTCCAACAACAAACTGATATCGCATTGCGCAACCTTACATGGCACGGTAAAAAGATTAACCTAAGTCTCAAGCTACCTCCATTTGATGAACAAGCACGTGGTATCTACCAAGTTGGTAAACTTATGCTAAACGGTAAAGAATTCACGAAAGAGACTATCACGGATAGTAATCTGACTGCCGAAAATGCCATTGAGGTATCACTTATCGCGGCGGGTGCATCATCTAATAGGTTAATGTTAGTTGACGCCAAAACAGGCCCGAAAGATCCGTTGAGCTTCGCGCCTAAAACACCTGAATTTACACTTGCTGTAAAAGATGGCCTCAACAATATAACCATCGCCAACAACGATGAGTCAGGACAAGTCCATTACCAAATCTATCGCAACGGTAAATTAGCGCAGTCACAACAAAACCTTGTATGGTCGGAAAAAAGCGCGATGAATCAGGCCTGTTACAGCATCAGCGCCACCTTTAAATCATCAGGTAATGTATCCCATCATTCCCCTGTGCAGTGTCAAAATCAAGGTGAGTTATTTACACCAAGCAATGGCACGGCCATAAACTGGGGAGCGCCAGCAGATAAACTCGCTATCGACTTCTCAGTAAAAAGTGCAGGGAAATATGCGTTGTCGATGCAATATCACAACATGCAGCATCAAATTAACACCGGCATTACCGCTGGCGTGAAATGGCTAACGGTGCGTGACAAGCAAGGAACAGTCGTAAAAACAGGCGTGGTACAAATGCCTCACAATGAAGCAGCTAAAGCCTATTCAACGCCTGTATTAGTTAATTTAAAAGCTGGTGAATACAGCATAGAGCTAAGCGATTTCTTTAATATGAGTTATTTAAAGAACAATCACAGCTACGCCGGTTCAGGTGGAATCAAAGGGCCAGTGAATAAGGTAGATTTATTTGGGGTTAGGGTGATGCCTGTAAACTAAATAATAAATTTATCACACCGAATGATGTGCCTAATAGATACTACGATCCTTTTAACATCGTATGAGGCACATCAGTTACTTTTCTTTCAACAGCCAAAGAAAAGTAACCAAAAGAAGGGCTGCCGCAGATTTATCGCCTAATTTTAAATAATTAATTGCCTGTTCAATACCGTATTTGATCCGCATCCCTGCGGCAAATACTGAAAAATCATCCCTGATTTTTCTATTGGTCAATGAATCATTTAAAGCGATAAATAGCGGATGGTTCCTATCTTAAACACCTGGGCACATTAACTAAGTTTTTCAGTAATCCAGCGTCCAAGTTTTTCCAGTTGCGAAATACACACACTGTGTTCCATTGGATACTGCGAGAAAGTCACATCGAAATTCGCCGCTGATAAACGCTGCGCTGCATCTTTACCTGCTGCAAATGGCACTACAGAATCTTGCTCGCCGTGCGAGCTAAAGATTGGCGTGTCTTTATTCACACCCTGTGCCCCTTCAAACGGCAAGTCGTTATGGGCAAGGTAACACGATAACGCAACTACACCAGCGAGTTTGTGCTTAAGACGCAGTGCCGTGTATAGCGACAACACGCCGCCTTGTGAGAAACCCGCCAAGATAATGCGTGATGGGTTAATGCCCGCCGCAATTTGCTCTTCGATAAGCTCAACAATAAGCTGCTCGCTTTGCTCTAATGTTGGAATATCGGCGCGGCCATCTAAATCCATGGTTTTAATGTCGTACCACGAACGCATCACAAAACCATTGTTGATGGTTACCGCTTGCTCTGGGGCATTAGGGAAGATGAATTTAATCTTGTGGTCGCTATCTAGCTTTAGTACTGGCACGACTTCGCTAAAACCAGCGCCTGAATCGCCTAAACCGTGTAACCAAATCACCACGGCATCGGCTGCGCCCTGTGGATTTTTTACTATTGCATCAATGGTCATTTACAGTACACCACTTAAATCAACAACAACGCCTGACTGACGCTCGATACTGGTTTGAATTAAATCCACTAACTCGTCGCCGATGCGATTATCAATCCACTGACCATCGCGTAATTCGAAGTGGTGACCGTCGAATTTAGTCGCCACCCAAATCTGATGCAATGGCTCTTGACGGTTAATAATAATCTGACTCTTATCGCTAAATACTAGCTTTAAAACGCCGGCTGAAGTTTCGTAATCAAAATCAACCATGGCATCGTCTAGCGCTTCTTCGATGGCAATTAAGAAATCATCGACTATTTGGTGAAACTGACTGTCGTTCATATCGTCCTCTAAAGCTTGCTTTTGTGTTTGTTGGCGATTATACCAATCGGGACAAGTAAGTGATCAATTTTGTAGCGAGGAGAAATGAGCTATGGCAAGGCATTTATTTTGATATATAGTCGCTCTATATGAAAAATAAATAACGCAGCTAGAGTTCATTTAAACCGCGAAAAATGAGCAATTATCTTTGCTGATTGGTATTATATGGGCAATTGAAATATTTAGCACTGAGAAAACCATGTCAAAATACGTTATTGGCGCATTATTGTTAGCCTCACTCGCCGGTTGTGGTCAAAAAGGCCCGCTTTACGAAGAACAAGCCCCGACAACAAATCAACCAGCGGAGCAAGAGAAAGAGGCTAAATAATGGATTATTTTAACGTCAAAGGCAGCGAGCTATTCGCCGAAGACTTACCAGTGCAGCAACTAGCAGAGCAATATGGCACACCGCTTTATGTTTATTCACGCGCGACTATCGAACGTCATTGGCGCGCCTTTGATGAAGCCGCAGGCGAGCAAAAACATCTCATTTGTTATGCAGTCAAAGCCAATTCCAACCTCGCTATCCTAAATACCATGGCCAAGATGGGCTCGGGCTTTGATATTGTTTCTAAAGGCGAACTAGCGCGTGTGCTAGAAGCTGGCGGCGACCCACAAAAAGTGGTGTTTTCAGGCGTAGGTAAATCAGAAGATGAAATTCGCTATGCGCTTAATGTTGGCATCTACTGCTTCAACGTAGAATCAGTACCGGAGTTGGAGCGTATCAGCGCCATTGCCGCCGACATGAATAAGGTTGCGCCAATTTCTATTCGCGTAAACCCCGATGTCGATGCGGGGACTCACCCTTATATTTCAACGGGTCTCAAAGAAAACAAATTCGGCATCACCATGGCTGATGCCCTGCCCGCCTATCAGTTTGCCCAACAATCGCCATCGCTGGCGGTAAAAGGCATTGATTGTCACATCGGCTCACAGCTAACCGATTTAGCACCATTCACCGATGCCTTACAACGAGTGCTTGCTTTGGTGGACGAGTTAGCTAGCCATGGCATCGATGTGAGTCATATCGATGTCGGCGGCGGTTTAGGGGTGACTTATCAAGACGAGAATCCACCAGCGCCACGCGAATATGCCGCAGCACTCGCCGAAGGCTTAAAGGGGCGCGAGCACCTGACCATTATCTTCGAACCGGGCCGTGCCATTATGGCAAACGCCGGTATCTTGGTGTCTAAAGTGGAGTATCTAAAAGAAACGCCCGACAAAAATTTTGCCATTATTGACGCGGCAATGAATGACTTAATCAGGCCAGCGTTATATAGTGCATGGCAAGAGATCATTCCCGTGCAACAAACTGATGCCACCACCAAAAACTACGATGTGGTTGGCCCTATCTGCGAAACTGGCGACTTTTTAGGTAAATCACGTGATTTAGCCGTCAACGCCGGAGACTATGTTGCGGTGCGATCTAGCGGTGCTTATGGCTTTACCATGGCATCGAACTATAATTCTCGTGTCAAAGCTGCTGAAGTCATGGTCGATAACGATCGCGCCATCCAAATTCGCCAACGCGAAACTTTAAGCGACTTGTGGCGAGGCGAAGCTAAATCAATCGACTGATAGCTTATCATCCCAGCAAGCAGGCAGTGTTTGCTGGAGAGTTATCCTCGATTGCATAACGATAAGAAGCAATATGCTATTACACTTTTCAAAAATGCATGGTTTGGGCAACGACTTTGTGATGGTCGATGCCACATCAAACAATGTGTTTCTCAGCAAAGATCAAATCATCAAACTCGCTGATCGCAACACCGGTATTGGTTTCGATCAACTATTGATGGTGGAACCACCCTACGATCCCGATCTCGATTTTCATTACCGCATCTTTAACCAAGATGGTAGCGAAGTAGAAAACTGTGGCAACGGCGCTCGCTGTTTTGCCAAATTTGTGCGCATGAAAGGTTTGAGCAATCGCTATCGCCTTGGCGTTAGCTGTAAGGGCGGCAAGCTACAACTCAAGCACGAACGCAACGGCTTAATCACCGTATCGATGGGCGTGCCGCAATTCAATCCAGCCAAGGTGCCGTTTGAAGCTAACAAGCAAGAAGCCACCTACATTCTACGTACCGACAATCAAACGTCATTCTGTGGCGTTGTCTCTATGGGCAATCCCCATTGTGTAATGACAGTCGATGATATTACTAAAGCGCCGGTTGATGAACTGGGGCCACAGCTTTCCAATCACGAACGTTTTCCAGAGCAAACCAATGTCGGTTTCATGCAAGTCATTTCTCGCAAACACATTAAACTACGTGTTTACGAGCGCGGTGTAGGCGAGACTCGCGCCTGCGGTACAGGTGCTTGTGCAGCAGTAGCTATCGGCCAAATTCAAGGTTTACTGGATGAAAACGTCACTGTCGATTTACCCGGCGGCACTTTAAAAATCTTTTGGCGTGGCGACCGCAGCCAGCTCAAGATGACAGGCCCAGCAACTCATGTGTATGACGGGCAGATCCGACTATGAACCAAGTTGACGATTTAGCCCAACTACTCGATGACAACCTAGTTGAAGAATACCTGCGTGAAAATCCAAGCTTTTTCACCAAGTATCCGCATTTACTCAACTATATGGAAGTTAGCCAGCAACAAGAAGGCACAGTGTCTTTAGTGCAACGCCAACAGCGCATGATGCGCGAGAAAATTGTTGCGTTAGAAGATGAAATTACCTCGCTGATGGCAATTGCCGCCGAAAACCAAGCGCTATACAAAAAATTTGCTGCGTTGTTTTTCGACTTACTCAATTGCGACGATCTTATTGCTATTAACGACAAGTTAAATCAGCACTTTATTAGCGAGCTTGGCCTTACTCATGTGTCGTTTAAGCTATTTGATCAACACGTGCCAGCGATGCTCTATGTCAATCGCAGCGAGCTAGATAACTTGCTAGTACAACGCCTTGGCCGTGGTTATCACTATTTTGGCCGCATTAACCAACAAGAGCAGCAATTGCTATTCGATCACCCAGAGCCGGGCTCAGTAGCACTCATCGCCTTAGGTAAAAGCGGTGAACTTGGCCTGTTAGCCATTAGCAGCGAAGACGCTAACCATTTCCAACCAGAAATGGATAACTTATTGCTGATGCAACTAACGCGTTTGATCGCCAGTTTAGTACAGCGTTTACTCATCAAGTAACACTAACCACATGCAAGCGCCTGTTGATAAATTCTTAGACTACATCGCCAATGAGCGACAACTGTCTAATCACACCCTTACCAATTATCAGCGGGCGATAACTAGCTTACTCACACATCTAGATAATCGATTAAACAACTGGCAACAGCTACAAGGCAATCACATCAAGGCATGGGTGGCGAGCCTACGCCAAGGTGGAGTATCACCGCGTTCGATTGCTGCCAACCTCTCGGCAATCCGCAGTTTTTGTCAGTTTTTAGTGGCGCGAGATATCATTGCCCAAGATCCCAGCGTTGGCATTAGCGCCCCCAAGCAAGCCAAACCATTGCCGAAAAATATTAATGTCGATGAAGTAACTCAATTGCTAGACGTTGAAGGCGACGAGCCACTGGCTATTCGCGATCGCGCCATGATGGAACTCTTCTACTCAAGCGGCTTGCGTTTAGCGGAGTTAGTAAACCTTAACTTACATGACATCAGCTACCCCGAACAATTAGTCACAGTCACGGGTAAAGGTAACAAGCAGCGAGTCGTACCCGTCACCACCACCGCCATTAATTGTCTTAAGCAATGGCTCAAGATTCGCGGTGAATTTGCATCCCATGACGAAATGGCGCTATTTGTTAGCAAACAGAAACGCCGTATCTCTCATCGCAGCGTACAAACTCGCATTAAGAAATGGGCGGAGGAGCAACAACTCAATTCCAGTGTTCATCCCCATAAACTGCGCCACTCTTTTGCCACTCACATGCTCGAAGGCAGCGGTGATTTACGTGCAGTGCAAGAGATGCTGGGACACAGCGATTTATCCACCACTCAAATTTATACCCAACTCGATTTCGGCCATTTAGCCTCAGTGTATGACGCCGCCCACCCGCGCGCCAAAGCGAAAAAGAAATAAGGTGATAACGCCAAGATGCAATTTTATAAAGATTTCACTCGCCCTAAGGCCATAGGCTTCGATCTCGACGATACCCTGTATGACAACCGCCCTGTATTACTAGCAGCAGAAGCAAAATTACATCAGTTTCTAGTGGCTAACCATCCCAAAACCGCCGCATTGACTATCGAAGACTGGACTCGAATTCGCCTTCTGCTTGCGAAAGAGCAGCCGCATTTAAAGCAAGATGTCACCCTCGCCCGCAATAAAGCGCTAATCCAAGGTTTTATTGCCTGTGGCTATGCTCAAGAACAAGCTAAAACTGCGGCGAATCAAGCGATGGAAGTGTTTCTAGCGGCACGTAATGACATCACCGTAAGCGAGTCAGTCATTAGCACCTTAAAATTGCTCAAACAGCACTTTCGCCTCTTTGTGATCAGTAATGGCAACGCAGATATTACCAAGATGGGCATTAGTGAGCTGTTTGAATTTGCGTTTCATCCTAGCCTGAACACCAGGCCTGCTATCGCCATGAAACCCGCAGCAGATATGTTTGTAGCAGCAGAAAAACGATTAGGCTTAAGCGGCAAAGATATTCTGTATATTGGCGACCACCCTGTTTCAGACATCGTTGGCAGCAATGACGCCAACTGGCAAAGCGGCTGGCTTAACGTCCACCAGCGCCCACTAAGTCACTATAAAAAACCACAGCAGCTGCCGACATTTGAGATAACAGAGTTTTCTCGACTGACAGGGCTACGCTAATAAAAAAGGCCCTAATCTTTCAATTAAGGCCTTCTACATCAATTAAATACTGAATCTATTTTAAATGCTCGTCGATAAAGTCGATCATCAAGTCCATTGCTTCTCTTCTGTTTACAGCGTCATTCAGATAATGAGTTCCAAACTTAAACAACTTGTAATCAACATCTTTCCCTGCCGCTTGTAATGCTTCATACATTTTTTCTGATTGACGATAACTCACGCGCGTATCCACTTGACCATGAATTAATAACACTGGTGCTTTAAATTTATCAGCATGGAACTGAGGAGAAATACCTTGCAAATTTTCATCATTCGGGTTTACCGCATTTTGAATGTAACTTCTCAATCCTTTTTTACGCCACATTTTAACTTGTTCTGTCATATCACCTACACCCGCAATACTGACAATACATTTAAATAAATCAGGTGTTTGATAACCAGCAGCTAAGGCCGCATAGCCACCATAACTACCACCAGCAATACAGGCATTTGTAGTGTTCGCTAATTCTTGTTCTTTTACCCAGTTAAGGCCATCGATTAAATCAGTTTGCATTTTTTTACCCCATTGCTCATAGCCACTTGTATGATAAGCATTACCATAGCCACCTGAACCACGATAATTTACTTGCAAAACCGCGTAACCTCGACTCGCAAATAATTGGACAAAGGGATTAAAATACTGCGTATCTCTTATTCCGTAGGGCCCACCGTGGGGATGAACAATCAAAGGTGGATTATTAACCCCGTTAGGCAACGTCAAATAGCCATATAATTGCATCCCATCTCTCGCTTGAAATTGAATAGGAGATACTGATGCTAGTTTTTCCTTCGCCAACCCAGGAAAAGCACCATACCATGGGACAATTTTAGGATTATTCTTATCAAACAGATAATATTGTGTAGGTTTAGTATCACTAATGGTAGATATTATGTAACGTGTTTTATCACTATTCCAATGATACAAACTAGCTTTCAAACTTTTTTTGCTAAAAATAGCAGCAACTTGCTTATTTAAAGTTTCACTAGACTTATCAAAATAAACTCGCTTTAAATAATTATCCACATAGCTGAAACCAACTACTTTTCGTTCGCCATTTTCCTCAACAAATAGGGCATCTTCAATATCATAATTTCCTGGTGCTTCACCTAATAATGAGTATTCGCCAGAAACAATATCGTAACGCCATAATGCATCTTTCCCCAGCTTATAATCGCTTTTCACAATAACGCTGTTAGTTTTAGGGTCATACAATTTTGGCGAAAAAGTTTCTGTCGTATAGCCTTCCGAAACCTTAATAAGTTTCCAATCCGATTTACTGTCTTTTCTAGTATAGAAATATCTCTTATCTGTTGTACGATCATCATCAATTCCATAGGCCATTAATACTTGACCTTTAGAATCGACATTCCAACTAGTAATCAATTTTCCATTTGGTAAATATTTTTCGTAACTACTATCACGAATATCAACTTTAAATACCGACGAATAATTATTGTCTCGAATATCATTAATAGTCACCAAGATGTGGTTTGGCTCATCTTTCAATAAACTCAATAAATTAGGAGAGTTTCTATAAAACTCTTCAGCTGTCGCCTTTCGGTGTAATCTTTTCTTCAGCTCGATTACATCTTTACCATCGAGTGAAGCAGAATAAATATGAGATGTTCTAAGCTGCAGGTTATAGGCCTTAAATGGTTGACTTACTGTAATTAGAACTCTTTGGTTATTTGCCCAGTCGATACTATCGATTCTGAACTTATCCCCCCCTAAAGCAACAATAATGCTCATTTTAGAGGGATCATTAAAAGGAATTATCGCAACTTGGGTTTTGTCTTCACTATTAACAATAGTCGCGATATTTTTACCATCTGGAGAAACCGAAGGTTGTGCGACCATCGGCATCTTATTAAATTCAGTAATTGGGATATTTTTCGCTTGAATGGGTGTAATACACAAAAGTGTAAAAATTAAGAATAGGAACTTCTGCATCCTAACTTCCTTGCCAGTAATATGAAGGGAAGAAAATTTACTAAAACACAATGTTAAAAGCAAGTTAAATTCCGAGAACGTTTGCACCAACAAGAAAGTGTATTTATATACAGTATTTGTTATAGTTGCCTCCATTGTATTTTACGGCGATTGATGGCTTATGGATGTTTCACTTTTACTTGATGGCTTAAACGAATACCAGCGTGAAGCGGTGGCGGCGAAACCGGGCAAACAGCTAGTATTAGCTGGCGCCGGTAGTGGTAAAACCCGAGTTTTGGTACATCGTATTGCATGGTTAATGCGCGTTGAGCAGCACTCTAGTTTTTCGATGTTAGCGGTAACCTTTACCAACAAAGCCGCCCGTGAGATGCGCCATCGTGTTGAGACGTTACTTGGTGATCAGCTAGGTAAAATGTGGATTGGTACTTTCCACGGTATCGCCCATCGCCTGCTGCGCATGCATTATCAAGAAGCCAAATTGCCACAAAATTTCCAAGTAATAGACTCTGATGATCAGCAACGCATGATTAAGCGCCTGTTGAAATCGCTTAATCTCGATGAAAAGAAATACCCACCGCGCCAAGTGATTTCTTACATCAATAGCCACAAAGATGAAGGTCTGCGCCCTAAACACATCGACAGTTACGGCGATCCTTACGAGCAGCGCCTTAAAGATCTTTATCAAGCCTATCAAGAAGCCTGTGATCGCGCAGGACTTGTAGATTTCGCCGAATTATTGCTTCGCGCCCACGAGTTATGGGTCGACAATCCGCAAGTACTCGCCCATTATCAGCGCCGTTTTACCAATATCTTGGTGGACGAATTCCAAGATACCAATAACATCCAATACGCGTGGGTGAAGATGTTGGCTAGTGGCAACAATAACCTGATGATTGTTGGTGATGACGACCAATCGATTTACGGTTGGCGTGGTGCTAAAGTTGAAAACCTGCAGCGTTTTCTCACCGATTTTCCGCAAGCCCAAACCATTAAGTTAGAGCAGAACTATCGCTCGACTCACAACATCCTCGACGCCGCCAATGCGGTCATTAGCAACAACCAAGAGCGTCTTGGCAAAAAGCTGTGGACGGATGGTGACAAAGGCGAAGCTATTTCAGTGTATGCCGCCTTTAACGAAATCGACGAAGCACGTTTTATTACTAACAAAATCAATGAATGGCATGAGCACGGTGGCAATCTCGAAGAAGTCGCCATTCTATATCGTAGCAACGCTCAATCGCGCGTGATTGAAGAAGCCCTGCTGGCTCACAAGCTTTCATACCGTATTTATGGCGGCCTACGTTTCTACGATCGTTTAGAAATCAAAGACACTCTGGGCTACCTACGCCTGATTGCCAATCGCGATGATGATGCAGCATTCGAACGTGTGGTAAATACTCCAGCGCGCGGTATCGGTGCGACGACACTTGAAAAGCTGCGCCATAACGCCAGACAGCAAGGCATGACGCTGTGGCAAACCAGCCAATTGTTATTGCGTGAGAAAATCTTAACCGGACGCGCTGCTAATGCTATTAAGGGCTTTATCGAGCTGGTTAATCAGCTGGAAGATGACAGCGTTGAAATGTCGCTGCGCTCGATGACAGACTTTGTTATTCAGCACACCGGATTACGCACCATGTATCTCGCCGAAAAAGGCGAACGCGGCCAAGACAGAATCGAGAACTTGGATCAGCTATTAACGGCCATGAACGATTTCATCATTCCCGATGACGCCGAAGACATGACGCCATTAAATGCATTCTTATCCCATGCCGCCCTTGAAGCGGGTGAATCACAAGCCGACGAGTACGAAGATGCCGTACAACTGATGACAATGCACAGCGCTAAGGGCCTTGAGTTCCCACTAGTATTTATCGCAGGCGTTGAGGAAGGCATGTTCCCAAGTCAGCGCACCATGGAAGAAGCTGACAAAATGGAAGAAGAGCGCCGCCTAGCTTATGTAGGCATTACTCGCGCCATGAAGAAGCTTTACATCACTCACGCCGAATCACGCCGTTTGTTTGGACAAGAGAAATTCCACAAACCATCGCGCTTCTTACGAGAAATTCCAAGCGAGCTTAAAGACGAAATTCGATTGACCACCAGCGTGTCAGCACCACAAACCGCCAATAACCGTTTTGAACAAACGCCACAGCAGTTTAATCAAACGGGCTTGGCATTGGGTCAACGAGTTAACCACACCAAGTTTGGTGATGGCATTATCGTCAACTACGAAGGCAGCGACGCCCAAGCGCGGGTTGAAGTGAGCTTTGACGACGGCGAAAGTCGCTGGCTAATGGTGGCTTACGCACGCTTGGAAGTGTTGAGTTAACCTCGAACACTTATAAACTGCGTCTTAAATAGAAACCCCTGCACAAAATCCACCCCAATCGATTTGGCAAATGCTAAATCGGTTGGCGTTTCTATCCCTTCTAAAATCACTTTTTTATCAGTACTCTTGGCATAACTAATTAGCGCCTCAACAAGCTTCATAAACACTGGGTTGTGTTGGTTATTTACCACCAAACGATCGAATTTAATGAAGTCAACTTCTTCCAGAACCCGTGTCGATAACATTGAGTGCTCATTACAAACATCATCGATAGCGGTTTTAATCTTATGATTGGCCATTTCGACAATCATTTGCAAACTCATTTTGGCGTCATTGATTTCAGAATTTTCAATCAACTCAACAACTAGCGGCCCATTAAAATCCCTAAACAGCGCCAAATAAGCATTGTCATGCTCTGTGCTATTACCACCAGCAAAATAAGAATCCTGATCTAAGTTTACGAATAACAGCTTGTCTTTAGGGGCGTGTGCCAACTGCAGTTTCTTCTGCGCCAGCTCTACTTGATGCAAAGTAAATGGGCTATCGTGAAGCGTGGCGTATACCAAATCGGGTGGAATACGCTGTTCATTGTGATAAAAGCGAGAGAGCGCTTCATATCCCATGATCGTCTGTCCATCGACCGAAATAATCGGCTGATATTCAACGCCGTAACTTTTCTGCTCGATAATACTCAATAAAGAATCTAATGAAATGTTTGCGTCCAATTCGAAAAACTATCCATAAAAAAGTATTAGATGAGATTATTGTGAATTATTCTCGTTCTCATATCAATCGCTATTAGTCGAATAATCAAATAATTACATCCAGTTAACATTCGCCTCATATTCTCTAGTCTGACAGGGAACAATTGATATAAACTTACGCTGCGTTCAATTTCTCAGATCTTATTATGCAATCACATCCAATCTTATACAGTTTTCGCCGTTGTCCTTATGCTATGCGTGCTCGAATGGCACTTGCGTTAAACGATGTCAGCGTAGAAATTCGCGAACTCATATTAAAAAATAAGCCCGCAGAAATGCTTGCCGCCTCACCAAAAGGCACAGTTCCCGTATTAATAGATACGAGCGGCCAAGTTATCGAAGAAAGCTTAGAAGTGATGGATTACGCAGTTACTCACGGCTCGAACCCGACGCTAACAGTACCAAGCAGCGATGAACTCGCGCTAATTGATAGCAACGACAATGTGTTTAAAAAAGCCTTAGATAAATACAAATATTTCGACCGTTTTCCTGAACTCACACAAGCCGATTACCGCCAGCAAGGCGAGGCCTTTTTACAACAGTTAGAACAGCGACTTACAAAGAGTACTTATTTATTTGGCGATAACATGCGCTATGGCGATATTGCGATTTTTCCTTTCGTGCGCCAATTCGCTCATGTCGACAAAGCATGGTTTGATAGTGCTCACTACCCTCACCTTAAACCGTGGTTAGAAGGCTTCTTATCATCAGCCCCTTTTGCCAATGTGATGAAGAAAATCCCATGCTGGCAAACTGGCGATGCGCCAACTTATTTTCCTTTTAACGAGGAGTAACTAAAAATGCTCTGTATTGGTCATCGCGGCGCCCGTGGTTATGCGCCAGAAAACACACTGGAATCGATAGAAATTGCTCTTACTCAAGGCGCTAAATGGATTGAGATAGATATTCGCCAGCATAGCGGTGAGTTAGTGGTAATTCACGACAAATACCTAGAGCGCACCACCAATGGCCAAGGACATATTTATCAACACGATCTAAGCCAATTACGCGATTTTCAATCGTCAAATTTGCAAGGCATTCCACTACTGAGTGAAGTCATCGAACAGGTTAATCGTCGTGCGGTAATTAATATCGAACTTAAAGATCGCGCCAGCGCGCTGCCAACTATTAAACTCATTGAATACTTCATTGAGCGTGGCTGGCACTATGACGATTTCTTGGTCTCTAGCTTCTATCATCACGCACTGCGCGACATCAAAGAAACTCAACCACTCATTAAAACAGGCGCCCTTTGTGCCAGCGTAATGATAGATTACGCTAAATTCGCCCAAGATTTAGGAGCGTGGTCAATCAACTTGTGTAGTGAGTCCGTCAATCAAGAAATCATCGACGACGCACACCAGCGCGGCTTAAAAGTACTGATTTATACCGTTAACGATCCAAGGCTATTTAGTGAGTTTGAAGCCATGGGCGCTGACGGTGTTTTTACCGACTATCCACAGCGTTTTTTTGAGTGGCAAGCGCAAAAGAAATAGCACGTACTGACAGCTAACTAACACTCGTTAGCTGCAGCCTTTCTCAGTTTTCTCGCCTTCACTCCAGCTTGAACGCTGTCAAAGGTATAAACCACTAACGCCAGCCAAATTAAACCGAAGGTCAAAGCTTTTTGCAGCTCGAACGCTTCGCCGTAATAAAACACCGCGAGCAGTAACATTAAACTTGGCCCGATGTATTGGATAAAGCCTAAGGTTGATAGCGGAATTCTAATAGCAGCCGCCGAAAACGATAACAGTGGTAAAGTAGTCACGATACCAGCAGAGACAATTAGCGCGATAAAGGCCCAGTCGCCATCGATAAATGACAGCGAGCTACTGTCGATAAGCAATAAGTAAATCAATGCGAACGGCAGCAAGAATAAGGTTTCGACGAATAAACCACTGATGGCATCAATATTAATCTTCTTACGCATTAAGCCATAGACACCAAACGAACTGGCCAGTGCCAGTGAAATCCAAGGAATAGCGCCAAAGGCAATCACTTCCACCATCACCGCCGCAAAGGCAATCGCAACAGCCGTCCACTGCAACTTACGTAAACGCTCTCCTAAGAACACAGTCCCTAACAAGACGTTAAGCAATGGATTGATGTAATACCCCAAAGACGCATCCAGCATATGATCGTTATTTACTGCCCAGATAAACAGTAGCCAGTTAAAGGCAATAAGCAGTGAGGTAGCACCGAGTAAGACGAGTTTTTTCGGATCTTTAAACAGTTTCTTAAGCTTGCCAAACCCCGTTACCAGCATGATGATTAACAAGATAAAGGCAAATGACCAAACCACCCGATGCAGCAGAATATCGACGGCGCCGATTCCGTCTAATGCTTTAAAATAGATTGGTGCCAAACCCCACATAAAATAGGCGGCAAATGCAAAGAATAATCCTTGCTTAAATTGGTCGTTTTGCACGGCGATAAACTCATGGCAATAGAATGGCGCAGATTGTAGGCGCATTATGTGCTGAAAGCTACGGAATTTTCTCATTTTGAGTGTTTCGTAAGCCGTGGCGTTGGAGTACACTAACGCCTAAATTATTTTATGAGTAAACACCATGAGTCAAAACGCTAACGACACCACGCACTTTGGTTATGAGCAAGTAAAAACATCTGAAAAACAAGCTAAAGTTGCCGATGTTTTCCATTCAGTTGCCGCCAAGTACGACATCATGAACGACTTAATGTCATTTGGTGTTCACCGTTTATGGAAGCGTTTTGCTATCGACTGTTCTGGCGTGCGCCCAGGACAAAAAGTGCTAGATTTAGCCGGTGGTACTGGTGACTTAACCGCGAAGTTTTCACGCATTGTTGGCGACAAAGGCCAAGTGATCCTAGCCGATATTAACGACTCGATGCTTAAAGTTGGTCGCGATAAACTACGCGATTTAGGCGTGGTTTCTAACGTTGAATACGTGCAAGCCAATGCGCAAGCGCTGCCATTTCCTGACAATACCTTTGATTTAATCACCATTGCTTTTGGTTTGCGTAACGTTACTGATAAAGACGAAGCGCTACGCTCGATGTACCGTGTGTTAAAACCGGGTGGCCGTTTATTGGTATTAGAGTTCTCTAAACCAAGTAATGAATTACTTTCAAAAGCCTACGATATGTACAGCTTCAACTTGCTACCAACCATGGGTAAAGTTGTTGCTAACGACAGCGAAAGTTATAAATACCTCGCCGAATCAATTCGCATGCATCCTGATCAAGATACCCTCAAGGGAATGATGGAAAATGCAGGCTTCGAACAAGCACAATATTACAACCTCACTGGTGGTATTGTTGCCTTGCACCGCGGTTACAAATTCTAGGAAAGTCTATGCCATTATCTAGCCTAATTTGCGCAGGCGTCGAAGCGTCCATTAATAAATTACTAACGCTTGACGAAAAGAGTGCCCTGCGCAAAAAAGCGCTGCTAGGACAAACTATTGGGCTAGATATTAGCGAACTAAAACAGCCGCTATTTTTTCACTTTACCACCAGCGATGTCGAAGTCTTAGGGCAATACGAAGGTGACATTGCCGCCCAACTATCGTTAAATTTTAGCGCCCTGTTGGAATTGAAAAATAGTGGCAACATTAGCGAACTTATCAAAGACGATAAACTAGTTATCCAAGGCGATATCAAGGCTCTACAAGCTTTCGCCGACTTACTCACCAAACTCGATATCGACTGGCAAGAACACCTATCACACTACGTCGGCGACGTAATGGCTTATCGCACGGGCCAAGGCCTTAAAAATGCCGGACAAACCTTTGCTAAACACAGTCAACGTATTAAAAATAATGTCAGTGATTACTTAGTTCACGAAGGCGATATTTTAGTTGGAAAACTCGAATTTATTCACTTTAGTGACCAAGTAGAACAACTTGGCCACGATATCGAAAAAATCTCAGCACAAATCGCAGCATTAAAGGATCGTGCATGACACTCAACAGCCTGCGCCGCTTTTACACCATCAACAAACAGTTCCTGCAATATGGCCTCGACGAATTTATGCCATGGCACTTGCTACCATGGTACGTAAAGTTTGGCCGTCACTGTTTCTTTTGGTTGCGCAATAAACACAAAGATAAATCACAAGCTGAACGCCTGCGTTTGTGCCTAGAAGCCTTAGGTCCGGTGTATATAAAATTTGGGCAAATGCTGTCGACGCGTCGTGACTTGCTATCAGATGAACTAGCGAAAGAGCTAGGACGACTGCAAGACAATGTGCCGCCATTCGAGTCTAAAGCGGCGATGGCACTAATTAGCGAGAATTTACAGTGTCCCATCGATGAAGTGTTTGATGACTTTGAGGAAAAGCCTCTTGCTAGCGCTTCTATCGCGCAGGTACATTGCGCCATCCTCAAGAGCAATGGCCAACAAGTGGTCGTTAAAGTAATTCGTCCTAATATAGCTTCTATTATCGAAAGCGACACCGACTTAATGCTTACCTTTGCGACCTTGCTAACGAAAGTTCTGCCAAAACAAAGCGCCCGCCTCCGTCCAGTCGAAGTCGTCAAAGAATATCGCCGCACCATTTTAAACGAGCTCAACCTGTCCAAAGAGCTTGCTAATACTCAAACGCTGCGTAATAACTTTATAGACTCTGAAGCCCTATATATTCCAGAGACTTACAGCGATTACTGTTTTGACAATATGCTGGTGATGGAGCGCATCTTCGGCATTCCAGTGGCAGATATAGCACAGCTCAATGCGCAAAACACCAATATGCAATTGCTGGCGGAGCGCGGCGTAGAAGTATTTTTCACACAAGTTTTCCGCGATAGTTTCTTCCATGCAGATATGCACCCAGGCAACATTTTTGTTTCGCGTGAAAATCCACAAAATCCACAATACATCGGTATCGATTGTGGCATCGTCGGCACGCTTAACAAAGAAGATCAACGCTATTTAGCCGAAAACTTTGTTGCATTCTTCAATAGCGATTATCGCAAAGTAGCCACCTTACACGTCGATTCGGGTTGGGTGCCAAGTGACACCAATGTCGATGAATTCGAGTTTGCGATCCGTCAGGTACTCGAACCACTATTTGCCAAACCGCTGGCCGAAATTAGCTTTGGTCATGTGCTAGTCAGCCTGTTTGACACGGCGCGTCAATTTAATATGCAGGTACAGCCTCAGTTAGTACTACTGCAAAAGACCCTACTCTATATCGAAGGCTTAGGACGTCAGCTCTATCCAGAGCTCGATCTGTGGAAAACCGCCAAGCCCTTCTTAGAGAACTGGATTAAGGAACAAATGGGCGCTAAAGCCCTTTACCAATCGGTAAAAAGCAATGCACCATTCTGGGTTGAAAAAATGCCAGAGCTGCCAAATTTGGTATACGACAACCTTAAGCGAAGCCAAAAAGAACAAGCCATTTGGCAGCAAAATCAGCAACGATTACTGCGCAACCAGCAATTGGCGCAGCGCAGCCAGTTTTGGCAAATTCTTGCTGCCACCAGCGGCATTAGCGCAACCTTGCTTTATGTCAATCAAGGAATAGAGCTTCCCTGTATAATCAGCGGTGGATTGAGTCTGTTTTGTTGGATCAAAGCGTGGCATAGTAAAGACCGATATCTCAATTAATACCAATTGGACAAGGTAGTATTTGTGGTACTGGCTAAATTTTTATAAAGTTCAGCTATACAGTTCGCGTAAAACGCGAGTAAAATGTCAAAGTGACAATTTATTATAATTATTCGGAGACACCATGGGAAACATTGGTATTTGGCAATTGTTAATTGTTGCCGTTTTAGTGCTTTTAATTTTTGGCAGCAAGAAACTGCGTAATCTAGGTGGCGATCTAGGTTCTTCAGTGAAAGGCTTCAAAAAAGCCATGCAAGAAGACGACGCTAAGAAAACAGAATCTCTAGACGTAAAAGAGTCTAGCGAACAAGAGCCAGCAAAAGCTAAAGACAAAGAACAGGTTTAATAGTCGATGTTCGATATTGGGTTATGGGAGCTTATTCTCATCGGTATTATAGGATTAGTTGTCCTTGGCCCAGAGCGCTTACCTACCGCTGTCAGAACCGTCAGCGGCTGGATAAGAACTATGCGCCGTTTAGCGCAAAATGTTAAGAATGAATTAGAGCAAGAGCTAGAAATTGAAAAGCTGCACAGCGATTTAAAGAAAGCCGAAAGCATCAATCAAGACATCAACAGCAAAGACATTCCCGACGAACTCAAAGAGTCAATCGCTACATTGCAACAAGCAGCACAAGATGTAAATCAACCGTATAACGGCGATACTAAATCGTCAGAACCTGCGGTAGATACCACCAAGACCACTAAAGAATAGCCATGTCATCAATGCAACAACCACTCATTAGTCATCTAATTGAATTGCGCAATGGCTTACTCAAAGCTGTGGCGAGTATTTTGGTGATATTCTTCTGCTTGGTATATTTTGCCAACGACATTTACGCCTATGTCGCGCAGCCTCTGAAAGACAGCCTGCCAGAAGGCACTACCATGATAGCAACTGGCGTGACATCATCGTTTTTTGCGCCATTTAAGCTAACAATGATGTTGTCATTTTTCTTGGCAATTCCCTTTGTACTGCATCAAATCTGGGCCTTTATTGCCCCTGCGCTTTACAAACACGAAAAGCGCATTGTGTTGCCGATGTTACTATCGAGCACTATCTTGTTTTACGCGGGCATTGCCTTTGCGTATTTCCTTGTGTTCCCAGTGATCTTTGGCTTCTTTACCAGCGTTGCACCTGATGAGGTGACTATTGCTACCGATATCGAAAGCTATCTCAACTTCGTGCTCAAATTATTCTTCGCCTTTGGTTTTGCCTTTGAGATCCCAATTGCAATTATTCTGCTGTGTTGGGCTGGTGTAACCTCACCGCAAAAATTACGTGAAAAACGCCCTTATGTCGTCGTAGGCGCTTTCGTCATCGGCATGTTGTTAACGCCGCCAGACATTATTTCCCAATCAATGCTCGCCATTCCCATGCTGCTTCTTTACGAAGTCGGCATTGTAGTCGCCTCCCTCTATCGCGGCCGTGAGGATGAGCAAGACGAACAAAGCGAGGCATAGCGAACATGGCATCACAGTCTATGGCACCACTTTTTGATATTGCCGTTAATTTTGGTGCCAGCCCTTTGCGCGACAAAACACAGGAAATTGTCGAACAAGCAATAACTGCAGATGTAGACAAAATGCTTGCGCTAGGCTGTAGCATCGAGGGCAGTTTAGAAGCATTAAAATTTGCTCAAGACTACCCCAATACAATCTACGCTACCGCTGGCATTCATCCACACGATGCTAAAACCTTTGACGATAACAGCATTAATACCCTAACAGAATTAGCGTCGAGACCAGAAATTGTCGCCTTGGGTGAATGCGGGTTAGATTTTAATCGTGATTTCTCACCACGTGATCAACAACGTGCCGCATTTGACGCCCAGCTTCAACTAGCCGTTGAACTACAAATGCCGGTGGTTATGCACCAAAGAGATGCCCACGACGCCTTTATGGAAATATTGAGTAAATACCGCAGCCAACTGCCACAAGTTGTCGTCCATTGTTTTACAGGTTCACACCAAGAGTTATTGGATTATATCGAACTCGATTGCCATATTGGCATCACAGGTTGGATTTGCGATGAGCGCCGTGGCTTGCACTTGCTTGAAAGCGTACCGTCAATTCCCGATAACAGGTTGCTTTTGGAAACAGACTCACCGTACTTAATGCCGCGAAACATTAAGCCCAAACCTAAGTCTCGCAACAATAGACCTGCAAACCTCTATCACATCGCCGATACCGTTGCGGCAGCGCGTAATCAAGCTGTCGCATTGTTACGAGAAAATTGCTATAACAACAGCCTAGCCTTTTTCAATTTAAGTAAGGGAACACTATGATTACCGCGTTAATGCGCATTATTATATTATGTGTTCTTTTGATGCCTCAATTAGTACTTGCAAAAGACAATTTGCGTATCAACCTCGATAATGTTCCAGTTCAATACTACGCTAGCGACAATCGCGAGCTTAGCTTTATACAAGTAAAGCGACTAGCTCCAGAACAATGGCTCAGTGCTGAGCAATTTACGCCATATGGTTTAATAGAGCGACATTATTGGCTAAAACTATCTGTCGAGCTACCGCCGCATAGCCAATCACAGCCCCTATATCTAGAAATAGACAACCCTTTAGTTGATCGATTGGACATCTATATAGTTAAAGAGGACAGCGTTAAAAGTTACATTGCGGGAGATTCTGTAGCAACAAATCTACGCCCGATTGCAACACCAACGATGTTCTTCCCGCTGCCAAAAACACAAGGCAGCTCAATAGAGGTTTATATAAAATATCAAGATGAAGCGGCTTCAGTCATTCCGTTAGCGATTACCAACAGCACAGAAAGCTTTGAAAGTGTACATAATCACGGCGTATTTACGGGCATAATTTGTGGCGTCATTCTAATAATGATACTTGCCACCATTAGTTTGCATTACCGAGAGAAGCAACCAGTTTATCTATATTTCCTCGGTTTCATGCTGTTTGGTGGCTTAAGTATCTTATCGCTAGAAGGCATCGGGTCGATTTTTCTATGGGGAAATTTACCGTGGATTCAAAATTTAATTATGCCACCGTTGTTTCTACTTACGGCATGGTGTGCGATTAAGCTAACTAAGTACCTAGCATCGGTCGCTTTAGCCGAATACTCAAACTACAACAAAACGTTCAAATGGTTAGCTCACTCGATATTGATCTGTTCAGCAATTCTATTTGCACTTCCAACGTTCATCGCAGTTATCATTTCAGTTGTATTGCTTATCGCAGTTTTATTATTAATGCTGAGCTTATTGGCGATATTGCATCGTAAAACTAAGGACATTCATCCTTTACTTCTGGGTGCTTGGTTTGCGTTTATAGTTTCTTTGCTATTAAAAGCTTCATATTATTCTGGGCTTATTTCGATGCCGACCATCGTCATCTCCTTGGCGTCAGGAGTCTATAGCCTGCAATTTATTCTATGGGGCGCATTAGTTCTGCGTGCTCTAATACAACAAAAAGAACAGGCCTATGACAAACAAGCCTTTGCGTTAGAAGAGTGCCAAGAACAACTCGAACAAGCGCGCTATGAGCTAGAGCAACACGAAGAAGATCAACAAACAATGGAAGCCATTGTTGACGAACGAACATTCGAGCTCAATGTAACCTTGCGTGAGCTGCAGGAAACCAATCGCCAACTGGAAGAGCAAGCCACCAATGACGCATTAACTGGTGTTAAAAATCGTAAGTTCTTTGATCAACGCTTACTCGCCGAATACCGCCTTAGTCGTCGTCAACAAACGCCGTTATCATTACTATTGCTAGATGCCGATAAATTCAAACTAGTTAATGACACCCATGGCCATTTAGCAGGTGACCAAGTACTAATTAAAATTGCCCAAATAGCGAGCCGCATACTCAAACGACCTAATGACTATGTCTGCCGTTATGGTGGTGAAGAGTTTGCAATATTGCTATCTAATACCGACCAAACGGGCGCATGTAAGGTCGCAGAGGTCATTCGCCAAAAAATTGCCGACACCGTGATAAAAACCGAAGCCATCGATTTACAAGTTACCGTAAGTATCGGTGTTTCAACGTTATTCATAGATGCTCAAACAGGCGATAGCCAGCTCTTTGAGCAAGCTGACCAAGCGCTCTATCACGCAAAAGAATCAGGTCGAAACAACATTAAAACATTCCAAGAGTTTCAAGACTCAGTTAACCAATAAAGAAAAGGGTTAGTATGAACATTATCAACAGTGCTTATCCAAAGCGCCGCATGCGCCGCTTGCGCAAACATGATTTTAGCCGCCGCCTTATGGCGGAAAATACGCTGAGCGTAGATGATCTTATTTACCCGATGTTCGTGGTTGAAGGTAAAAATCGCACCGAGGCGGTAGAATCAATGCCGGGTGTAAATCGCTTGTCTATCGATTTACTGGTTAAAGAAGCACAAGAATTGGTAGAACTTGGTGTACCAGCCATCGCCCTTTTCCCGGTAACGCCGCAAACGCATAAAACCTTAAACGCCGAAGAAGCCTACAATCCACAAGGGCTAGCGCAAAAAGCAGTTCGTGCCATCAAAGAAGTTTGTCCGGAGCTAGGCGTGATCACTGATGTTGCACTTGATCCTTTTACCACTCACGGTCAAGACGGCATTATCGACGACGACGGCTACGTCCTAAACGATATCACGACAGAAGTGTTAGTAAAGCAAGCTCTATCTCACGCAGAAGCGGGCGCAGACATGGTTGCACCATCAGATATGATGGATGGTCGCATCGGCGCCATTCGTGATGCACTAGAAGCAGCTGGCCACGTAAACACACAAATTATGGCTTACTCGGCCAAATACGCTAGCGCCTACTATGGGCCATTTAGAGACGCTGTAGGCTCTGCTAGCAACCTTAAAGGCGGTAACAAGAAGAATTACCAGATGGACCCTGCTAACTCAGATGAAGCCATGCATGAAATTGCATTAGACATCAGCGAAGGCGCCGATACTGTGATGGTAAAACCAGGCATGCCTTATTTAGATATTGTACGCCGCGTTAAAACTGAATTTGGTGTGCCGACGTTTGCTTATCAAGTCAGTGGTGAATACGCGATGCACAAAGCCGCAGCACAAAATGGCTGGCTCAATGAGAAAGAAGTCGCGATGGAATCATTATTATGCTTTAAACGCGCCGGAGCAGACGGTATTTTAACGTATTACGCTAAAGACGTAGCAATGTGGCTTAAAGAGGGTTAAGTCTCTTTAAATAGCCTATACAAGCCAATAAAAAAGCCGCCCCTAATGCATTGAACTCTTTTGCAATAGCGGGCGGCTTTTTCGTCTTAAATTTTTATCTCAGCGGTAGCTACATCGCCATATGAAAGGCGTTCAATTTATTGCCGTCCAAATCTCGGAAGTAACCAGCATAAAAGCCCGGCATATCGTCACGAGGGCCAGCTTTCCCCTCACAGGTTGCACCTAACTCAATAGCCTTGTTATAAAATGCATCGACCTGCTCTGGAGAGTCCATCACTAGCGCAACCATTACCCCGTTACCGACCGTAGCGGCTTCACCGTTAAACGGCTTAGTTACAGAGACACCTGGTTTATCGGGCGAAGGTGCCCAAGCCACAAATTGGTCTGTTTCTAAAAAACGTCCCGCGCCAATAGTGGCAAAAAGCTCATCGTAAAAGGCGACGGCTTTGG
This sequence comes from Psychrobium sp. MM17-31, assembly GCF_022347785.1. Classification (NCBI taxonomy): domain Bacteria; kingdom Pseudomonadati; phylum Pseudomonadota; class Gammaproteobacteria; order Alteromonadales; family Shewanellaceae; genus Psychrobium; species Psychrobium sp. MM17-31. The sequence goes on along the minus strand of NZ_JAKRGA010000004.1, from coordinate 60,845 downwards.
CTAAATCATTTGTACCTAAGGTTACGTATCCAATCATTGTCTTGCTCCGTGAGTATGAGAAGTTTAAGCAACTTAACACAAATTTCGGGCATAAAAAAACCCGGCTATAAAGCCGGGTTTTTAGAGATTAGATATCATCTAATCAGAAGAAATTAATCTTCTGCAGACTCTTCTTCTTTCTCAACTACTGGGCGGTTAACTAGCTCAATGTATGCCATTGGAGCATTGTCACCTGCACGGAAGCCGCACTTAAGAATACGAGTATAACCGCCTGGGCGATCTTCATAACGTTTGCCTAAGTCTGTAAATAATTTACCTACAACCGCTTTATCACGTGTGCGGGCAAATGCTAAACGACGGTTAGCAACGCTGTCACTCTTAGCGAGTGTGATTAATGGTTCAACTACGCGACGCAGTTCTTTTGCTTTTGGCAAAGTTGTTTTAATAACTTCGTTTTCTAGCAAAGATACCGCCATGTTACGAAACATAGCTTGACGGTGACTGCTGTTACGGTTCAGTTGACGTCCACTCTTACGATGGCGCATGACCTTATCCTTTTAACTAAATCTTGTTCGACAATTAACTAGACTGCTGATTATAGCGCGTCAGCGATACTAGCCGGTGGCCAGTTTTCTAAACGCATACCTAAAGACAGACCGCGTGAAGCCAAGACGTCTTTAATTTCAGTAAGCGATTTCTTACCAAGGTTAGGAGTTTTTAACAACTCAACTTCGGTACGCTGTACTAAATCACCAATGTAGTGAATAGCTTCGGCTTTCAGACAGTTAGCCGAACGAACTGTGAGTTCAAGATCGTCTACAGGACGCAGCAGGATCGGATCGAACTCTGGTTTCTCTTCTTTCTCTTCAACTTCTGTTACATCGCGTAAATCTACGAATGCATCTAGTTGCTCAGCAAGGATCGTTGAAGCGCGACGAATCGCTTCTTCAGGATCTAGAGTACCATTGGTTGTCATATCGATAACTAACTTATCTAAGTCAGTACGTTGTTCTACACGAGCAGCTTCAACGTTGTATGCGATACGAACAACTGGGCTATAAGAAGCATCAACTAGAAGACGACCAATTGGACGCTCTTCGTCTTCGTCAGTTTGACGAGCTGTTGCTGGCTCATAACCACGACCCATTTCAACCTTAATGCGCATGTTAACTTCACCATCTTCAGAAAGATGACAAATTACATGCTCAGGGTTTGCGATTTCAACATCACCGTCGTGGGTGATGTCACCTGCCGTCACAGGGCCTGCTCCACTCTTCGTGAGTGTCAACATAGCTTCAGTTTTACCTTCCAACTTAACTGATAAACCTTTTAGGTTTAGTAAGATTTCCAGTACGTCTTCTTGAACACCTTCTTTCGAAGAGTACTCGTGAAGTACGCCGTCAATCTCAACTTCAGTTACGGCACAACCAGGCATTGACGATAATAAAATGCGACGTAGCGCATTACCTAGTGTATGACCAAATCCACGCTCTAATGGCTCTAAAATAACCTTTGAGCGTGTAGCACTGACTTGCTCGATATCGACAAGTCGTGGCTTTAGAAATTCTGTAACAGAACCCTGCATTGTGTCCTCTCTTATTATTAGCTCTACTTAGAGTAAAGCTCGACGATCAGCTGTTCATTGATTTCCGCAGACAAATCACTGCGCTCTGGAAGGCGTTTGAAAGTACCTTCGAACTTAGTGGTGTCAACTTCTACCCAAGCGCTTGGCTCGCGTTGTGCGGCCAACTCTAAAGAAGCGGCAATACGAGCTTGCTTCTTAGATTTTTCGCGAACGCTGATAACGTCGCTAGGCTTAACGTTATACGACGGAATGTTTACTACTTTACCGTTAACCATGATAGCTTTGTGGCTTACTAACTGACGTGCTTCAGCACGAGTTGAGCCAAAGCCCATGCGGTAAACAACGTTATCCAGACGGCCTTCAAGGATAACTAGTAGGTTTTCACCTGTGTTACCTTTTAGACGTGCTGCATCTTTATAGTAATTACGGAATTGCTTTTCTAATACACCGTACATACGACGTACTTTTTGCTTTTCACGTAATTGAATACCGTACTCTGATAAACGAGTTCTGCGCGCACCGTGAACACCAGGAACTTGCTCGATGTTACACTTAGAATCAATTGCGCGAACGCCGCTTTTCAAGAAAAGGTCAGTACCTTCTCGACGGCTTAGTTTGAGTTTTGGACCCAAATATCTTGCCATGTTCTTTCTCCTACTGGCCTAAGAATGTCTTAAACGCGACGTTTCTTAGGTGGACGACAACCATTGTGCGGGATAGGAGTAACATCAGTGATGTTAGTGATCTTGTAACCCACAGCGTTTAATGCGCGGATTGCAGACTCACGGCCTGGTCCCGGACCTTTTACGAATACTTCAATGTTCTTTAAACCGTATTCTTTCGCAGCTTCACCAGCGCGCTCAGCAGCAACCTGTGCAGCGAACGGGGTAGATTTACGAGAACCACGGAAGCCAGAACCACCAGAAGTTGCCCATGAAAGAGCGTTACCTTGGCGATCAGTCAACGTAATGATTGTGTTGTTGAAAGAAGCATGGATGTGTGCCATGCCGTCTGCGACTTGCTTGCGTACGCGCTTACGAGAACGTGATGGAGTTTTAGCCATTATTTATCCCGCCTACTTCTTAATTGGTTTACGAGGACCTTTACGAGTACGAGCGTTCGTTTTAGTACGCTGTCCACGTAGAGGCAAGCTCTTACGATGACGCAGACCGCGGTTACAACCGAGATCCATTAGTCGTTTAATGTTCATAGATACTTCACGACGTAGGTCACCTTCAACAGTGAACTCACCTACAGCGTTACGTAGTGTATCTAATTGTGTTTCGTCTAATTCCTTGATCTTCACATCTTCAGCAATACCCGTAGATGCACAGATAGCCTGTGCGCGAGTAAGACCGATGCCGTAAATCGACGTCAGTGCAATTACTGTATGCTTATGATCAGGAATGTTAATGCCAGCGATACGGGCCACTATAGCACTCCTTAAGTTAATGGGCTGGGGTCGAAAAGCCCGTTAGGATACTCGAACCCCTGCCAGTTTGCAAATAAAACTTGCACCAAGCACAACTACGCTTGATGCAAGCTCAAATTTTATTAGCCTTGACGTTGTTTATGACGTGGTTCTGAACATAGAACACGTACAACACCGTGGCGTTTGATGACCTTGCAGTTACGGCAGATCTTCTTTACTGATGCACGAACTTTCATATCATTACTCCAATAATACTATCTTAAAGGCTAACCTTTAAGATTAGCTTTCTTCATGACCGAATCATACTGATGAGACATCAGATGGGTCTGAACTTGAGCCATGAAATCCATGATTACTACAACCATAATCAGTAGCGATGTGCCACCGAAGTAAAATTGTACATTCATAGACATGGTCATGAACTCTGGTACCAAACAAATAAAGGTAATGTACAACGCACCTGCGAAGGTTAAACGTGTCATTATCTTATCGATATATTTCGATGTTTGCTCACCAGGGCGAATTCCTGGAACAAATGCACCACTCTTCTTCAAGTTATCAGCTGTTTCACGTGGGTTGAATACCAACGCCGTGTAGAAAAAGCAGAAGAAGATTATAGCAGCTGCATAAAGCATTGAATACAACGGTTGTCCTGGCGCAATTGCCAATGACAAGTCAGCCATCCAAGTTAAACCCTCAGTTTGACCGAACCATTGACCCAGAGTACCTGGGAATAAAATAATGCTTGATGCAAAAATTGGTGGGATAACACCCGCCATGTTTACCTTCAGAGGTAAATGTGTGCTTTGCGCTGCAAAAACTTTACGTCCTTGCTGACGTTTCGCATAGTTTACCACAATGCGACGTTGTCCACGCTCTACAAACACCACAAGATATGTGACGGCGAACATAATTCCGGCCAATAATAATGCCAGTAGTGGATTTAGATCCCCTTGACGCGCTTGCTCAACCATTGAACCTAGTGCTGATGGCAGACCGGCAACGATACCGGCAAAAATCAAGATTGAGATACCGTTACCGATACCGCGCTCTGTGATTTGCTCACCTAACCACATTAGGAACATTGTACCTGTCACCAAGCTCACTACAGCTACGAAGTAGAACTGGAAACCTGGATCTGCTACAAGTCCTGGTATGAGGTTTGGCAACCCTGTAGCAATACCAATTGCTTGGAAGGTTGCCAACACTAGCGTACCCCAACGGGTGTATTGACTGATCTTGCGACGACCAGCTTCACCTTCTTTCTTTAGCTCTGCCATAGCAGGATGTACCACGGTCATTAACTGCATGATAATACTTGCAGAAATGTACGGCATGATACCTAAAGCGAAGATAGAGGCACGTTCAAGGGCCCCACCTGAAAACATGTTAAACATGCTCAGGATGGTTCCTTGTTGCTGTTCAAACAGCTGGGCTAATACTGCGGCGTCAACACCAGGAATTGGAACAAATGAGCCTGCTCTGAACACGATAATCGCGCCAAAAACAAACCACAAGCGTGCCTTCAATTCAGAAAGACCACCTTGTGCACCTTGCATATCTTTTCCTGGTTTAGCCATCAGCTATTATTCCTCGATTTTGCCACCGGCAGCTTCGATAGCTGCGCGAGCGCCTTTAGTTACACGTAGACCTTTAACGGTCACTGGGCGCTCAATAGTACCCGAAAGTACTACTTTAGCAAACTTAATGTTACGAGTAATAACGTTAGCTTCCATTAGGCTAGCTAGTTCAACTACGTCACCCGATACTTGAGCGATCTCGTGTAGACGTACTTCAGCAGTTACCAATGCTTTACGTGAAGTAAAACCAAATTTTGGTAAACGTTGTTTTAAAGGCATTTGACCACCTTCAAAACCTGGACGTACACTACCGCCAGAACGTGACTTAAGACCTTTGTGACCACGGCCACCAGTCTTACCAAGACCAGAACCGATACCACGGCCTACACGCTTAGCTACTTTTTTAGAGCCAGCAGCTGGTGAAAGAGTATTTAAACGCATGTCTTAATCCTCTACCTTAACCATGTAGTAAACTTTATTAATCATACCGCGAACTGAAGGAGTATCTTCTAGTTCAACAGTGTGATTAATGCGACGTAAGCCAAGACCTGCTAAACAAGCTTTGTGCTTAGGTAAACGGCCGATTGAGCTTTTTACCTGAGTTACTTTAACTGTTTTCTTAGCCATTTCTTACTCCATGATCTCGTCAACGCTTAGACCACGTTTAGCAGCTACAGCAGAAGGAGTTTTCATACCTTCTAGAGCGTTAAACGTTGCGCGAACGATGTTGATCGGGTTAGTAGAACCGTAAGCTTTAGATAGTACGTTTTGTACACCTGCAACTTCTAATACAGCACGCATTGCGCCGCCAGCGATGATACCAGTACCATCAGAAGCTGGTTGCATGTAAACATTCGAACCTGAGTGCTTACCTTTGATTGCGTGTTGTAGGGTTGTACCTTTTAGGTTAACCGTGATTGTATTACGACGAGCTTTTTCCATTGCTTTTTGGATTGCAGCAGGAACTTCACGAGCCTTACCGTAACCAAAACCAATTTTACCAGCGCCATCACCCACAACAGTTAATGCTGTGAAGCTAAAGATACGACCACCTTTAACTACTTTAGATACACGGTTTACAGCGATTAGCTTTTCAGCCATGTCGCTTTGTTGTTGTTCTTCAAACTTTGCCATGATCTAACTCCTAGAATTTCAGACCAGCTTCACGAGCAGCATTTGCTAATGCTTCTACGCGGCCGTGGTATTTGAAACCTGAACGATCGAATGCAACAGCAGTTACACCCTTTTCAACAGCACGCTCTGCAACAGTTTTACCAACAAGAGTTGCTGCTTCAACGTTACCAGTGCTCTTTAGTTCAGAACGGATCGCTTTTTCAGCTGTAGAAGCGCTAGCTACTACGTCGCCAGAACCTGCAGCGATTACTTGAGCGTAGATATGGCTAGATGTACGGTGTACAACTAAACGCGTAGCGTTTAGTTCTGCCATTTTTGCGCGGGCGCGAGTAGCGCGGCGCAAACGAGATGTTTTCTTATCCATCGTATTTACCTACTTCTTCTTAGCTTCTTTACGGCGTACATGCTCATCAGCGTAACGAACACCTTTACCTTTGTATGGCTCTGGTGGACGGTAAGCGCGGATCTTAGCAGCAACTTGGTTAACAACTTGGTTGTCAACGCCTTTAAGAACGATTTCAGTTTGACTTGGACACTCAGCTGTCACACCTTCTGGTAGTTCGTGAACTACAGGGTGAGAGAAACCAAGTGAAAGGTCGATTGATTTACCAGCAACTTTTGCACGGTAACCAACACCAACTAGCTCAAGTTTCTTCTCGAAACCTTCGCTTGTACCTTTAACCATGTTGTTAACTAGAGCGCGAGCTGTACCAGCTTGTGCCCAACCGTCAACCGAACCTTCAGCAGGTGCGAATGTAACAGCATTGTCTTCAACAGATAAAGCTACTGCGTCATTGAAAACGCGAGTTAGTGAACCTTTACCACCTTTAACAGTGATTTCCTGACCGTTTAGAGATACCTCTACGCCAGCAGGAATTGCAACGGGTGCTTTTGCGACACGTGACATTGTAAACTCCTTATTAAGCTACGTAACAGATGATCTCGCCACCCATGCCCGCTTTACGCGCTGCACGGTCGGTCATCAAACCTTTAGAAGTAGAAACTACAGCAACGCCCATGCCAGCCATGATTTTTGGCAGCTCGTCTTTGCCCTTATAAATGCGAAGACCAGGACGGCTCACACGTTGGATAGTTTCAATAACTTGTTTGCCTTCGAAATACTTTAAAGTGATTTCTAATTCTGGCTTAACTTCACCAGAAACAGCGTAGTCAGTGATGTAACCTTCTTCTTTAAGTAATTTCGCGATAGCTACTTTTAACTTTGAAGATGGCATAGAAACAGCATTTTTTGCTGCTTTCTGACCATTACGGATGCGTGTTAGCATATCCGCGATAGGATCTTGCATGCTCATATTAGCTTACTCCGATTACCAAGAGGCTTTTGTCAAGCCAGGGATTTCACCGCGCATCGCCGCTTCACGCGTCTTGATGCGACTCATACCGAACTTACGTAGGTAGCCGTGTGGACGACCTGTAACGTTACAACGGTTGCGAGCACGAGATTTACTTGAATCACGTGGTAAAGATTGCAGTGTTAATACTGCATCCCATTTTTCTTCTTCAGAAGCAGTTACGCTGCTGATAATCGCTTTCAGAGCAGCACGCTTTTCAGCATACTTCGCTACTAATTTAGCGCGTTTGGCCTCACGGGCCTTCATTGATTGCTTTGCCATAACCCTACACCTTATTTGCGGAATGGGAAGTTGAATGCGGCTAACAGAGCTCGACCTTCTTCGTTAGTTGATGCAGTAGTACCAATGGTAATATCCATACCACGGATTTTGTCTACTTTATCGTAATCGATTTCAGGGAAGATAATCTGTTCACGTACACCCATGCTGTAGTTACCACGACCGTCAAAAGACTTGTCTGATAAACCACGGAAATCACGGATACGAGGAATTGAGATAGAGATTAAACGCTCTAAAAATTCCCACATACGTTCGCCACGTAGGGTCACTTTACAACCAATAGGGTAGCCTTCACGGATTTTAAAGCCAGCAACTGATTTGCGAGCTACAGTGACAACTGGTTTTTGACCAGCAATTGCAGTCATATCTTTAACTGCGTGCTCTAATACTTTTTTATCAGCAAGAGCTTCACCGACACCCATGTTTAGGGTGATTTTTTCAATCCGAGGGACTTGCATGACACTGGTGTAACCAAACTCTTCTTTTAGTTTGTTAACTACAGTCTCGTTGTAATAACCATGCAGTTTCGCCATCGTTAACTCCGAATTAAACTAGTTCATTATTAGACTTGAAGAAACGTACTTTTTTGCCGTCTTCTAGTCGGAAACCAACACGACTTGCTTTGCCATCGGCATCTACAAGTGCAATGTTAGACATTTGGATTGGTGCTTCTTTCTCAACAATACCGCCAGCTACGCCCAATTGTGGGTTTGGCTTTTGGTGTTTCTTGATGATGTTTACACCTTCTACAATTGCTTTACCGTCAGCTTGCACTTTTAAAACTTTACCGCGCTTGCCTTTATCTTTACCGGCTAAAACAATGATTTCATCATTTTGACGAATTTTCGCTGCCATGATTCTATTCCTTACAGTACTTCTGGAGCCAGAGAAACGATTTTCATGAACTGCTCTGTACGTAGTTCACGCGTTACTGGACCAAAGATTCGAGTACCAACAGGCTGTAAGTTAGCATTTAACATTACAGCTGCATTGTTGTCGAAACGAATAGCACTGCCGTCTGCACGACGGATAGCTTTAGACGTACGAACAACTACGGCGTTCATTACATCACCTTTCTTCACTTTACCGCGAGGAATTGCTTCTTTTACAGAAACTTTGATGATGTCACCAACGCGCGCATAACGACGGTGTGAACCGCCAAGAACCTTAATACATTGTACTCGACGTGCACCTGAATTATCAGCTACGTCAAGTTTAGATTGCATTTGGATCATGTTATATGCTCCGCTAATTTAACTAATCCATACCGATTGATATGGACCTCTTCCCATTAAGAGGCGCGATAGTATAACAAAGTAAAAAAAATATAGAAAGGCTAAGTTCAATTTAGCAGCAGCCGTACAATATTTAGCCGATCTATTTCATAAACAAGCAGTTAAGGGATTTGACGATTAGTGAACACAAATTATACAGCACTAAATGAACGATGGAGATCACAAAGTCTCAATATAGCGAATTGATTAAGGCTAACTTCTAAGGAAAAAAAGCAGCAATAGGATCTTCGTCTATTATTTAACAGGGTAAATTATCGTTAAAGGATTAAAGCCAATGCTGCACGCTCATCTCGTTAAGGTGGTCAACAGCGTCTACCTGCTTAGTTTACGAGAAGCTTTCATTACTCTTATTGCTTTCTTAACACTAACGGCCAGCTTTTTAGTGGTGCAAAGTTTAGTGACTCATTTCAATGCCTACGCCGTTCAAGATTTTGCGCTCAGTAATATTAATCTCGAATCCTTCAGTAAAGAGCTTTCAATCATTTTAATGATTTACCCCATCATGATGGTGATAAGTATTGGCTTTTATCTCTCAAAAAATTTGGGCGTTAACCCGATAGGCGGCTCTTTGCTCGGTTTAGTGTGTTTTCTCACCCACGGCAACTACGTATTAATTGAACAAGGGGCCATCGTTATTCATTCCTCTCACGCCACCATTTATGCGATTCTAATTCCTTCTCTTAGTAGCTATTTACTTCGCTTTTATTTCCGCGTCCTAAAATTAACAACGGTTAGTCTATTCGGAATCAGCCGTTTTCTACGCATCAACATTCAAATGGTAACGCCTTTTATTCTAGTCTTTGCGACTCTTTACTTGGTCATCCCGTATGGTGCTGTGGTTATAGATTGGACTTTTTCGCCTTTTAGTAACTTCATAGAAGAGCGAGATTTATATGCGAAGGGGTTAATTAGGCAATTGCTCACTAGCCTTTTTTGGTTAGTCGGTGTACATGGTTCAAACGCTTTTGATTCGTTATTCGGCAATTCTTTTCTATATGAAGAGTTTCTACCAAACATGTCGATGATATCTTTCTTCGATACTTTTGTATTCCTTGGTGGCGTTGGTGGTATGTTTGGTTTGGTCATCGCGATATTGATCAAGCGCCGTAAAGATCACGAAAACTCCATCGCTCGGCTGAGCATTCCGTTTACACTTTTTAATATGAACGAAGTGATCCTATATGGGTTACCAATTGTACTTAACCCCATTTACTTCATTCCATTTGTTCTGTGTCCAATTTTAAATTACACCATCGCCTACGAATTTCTCTCGAACGGCTGGCTCCCCTATAACGGAGGTACGGTGTCTTGGAGTATGCCATTCTTTATACAGAGCTGGATTATTAGTGAAAGCTTCTTAGTCATATTCTTTCAGTTGTGCCTAATCGCTCTTAATACACTTATTTATATTCCCTTTGTCAACATGAGCCATCGCTATCGAGCGGTTGATACAGCACTTATCAATTTTGACGAGTCACTGTCACTGCCACAACAAGTCGCCAATAAGGATGAATCACGCCACTTTAATTACAAACACCAAGCGATTGATGACGATACCTTTCTCGTGCACACATTAGAAGAAATTAGCCAAGGGGATTTAGTACTCTACTATCAACCTCAAATCAACACGACAACAAATAGCCTCTATGGCTATGAGAGCCTAATGCGACTCCGTGATAAAGAAGGTAACGTGAAAAACCCATATTTCCTCACAACCTTATATGAAAATCACATTTCGGAAACGATCGATCGCTGGGTGATAGAAAGAGCAGCGTTAGATTTAACAGAATGGCGCAAGAGACAATTTTCACCCCGGATCAGTATTAATCTCTGCCCAGATAGCTTACTCAATCGCGAGCTAATCGACTTGATTTGCGATAACTTCACGGCGTTCCCAAATCAGCTTACCGTCGAAATCATTGAATCTAACTATCTCGAAAACACAAATATGATCAACCAACATATCGACAAGCTAAACGCCATTGGTGTCAAAGTTGCGTTAGATGACTTCGGGACGGGGTACTCCAATCTATCGATACTGTCTAAACTCAATCTAAACATCATTAAACTTGACCGCTCATTTTTAGAACGTTGCACCACCAATAAAGGCCGAAGCATCTATAGGCAATTAGTGAAAATGTTTAAAGAGCTTAATCTAACGGTTGTGGCGGAGGGCGTTGAAAACGCCAATGAGAAAGATTGGGTCAATGAACTAAAAGTAGATGTGATACAGGGGTGGTATTATGCTGAAGCGCTCCCGAGAGAGCGGGCTCATCAGTTTGCGATGCATTGGCAGCTCGACCAAAATGTCATCTAGTTATCACTACAAATCATACGAGAAAAACTCTAGGTATAAAAAAAGCGACCCGAAGGTCGCTTTTTAGCAATTAAGACTACTTAATAATTAAGCTTGCTTAACGATTGCTTCCAATGTCCAAGACTTAGTCTTAGAGATAGGGCGAGTTTGACGGATAGTCACTACATCGCCTTCTTTACATTGGTTAGTCTCGTCATGAGCGTGGATCTTAGTAGAGCGAGATAAGAACTTGCCATACATAGGATGCTTAACACGACGTTCAATTAGGACAACAATAGATTTGTCCATTTTGTCGCTAACTACGCGACCTTGAAGAGTACGGATTTTATCGCTCATAATTAACCTGCCTTCTGGTTCAGAATGGTTTTAACACGTGCGATATCGCGACGCACATTCTTTAACAAGTGAGTTTGAGCAAGCTGACCAGTGCTGTTTTGCATACGTAAGTTAAATTGCTCACGTAACAAGTTTAAAAGCTCTGCATTTAGCTCTTCTACCGACTTTTCTCTCAGTTCGACTGTATTCATTACATCACCGTCCGAGTTACAAAAGTAGTTTTCATAGGAAGTTTAGTTGCTGCTAGCTCGAACGCTTCACGCGCTAGAGACTCAGGAACACCTTCCATTTCGTATAAAACGCGGCCTGGTTGAATCTGACAGATCCAGTATTCAACGTTACCTTTACCTTTACCCATACGAACTTCTAATGGCTTAGAGGTAATTGGCTTGTCTGGGAATACACGAATCCAGATTTTACCTTGACGTTTAATATGACGTGTCATTGCACGACGCGCAGCTTCGATTTGACGAGCAGTAAGACGACCACGACCAACCGCTTTTAGACCAAATTCACCGAAAGAAACTTCAGATCCTTTAGCTACACCGCGGTTACGGCCTTTGTGCATTTTACGAAACTTCATACGTTTAGGTTGCAACATGATTCAGTCTCCTATTTGCGTGGCTTACGCTTAGCTGGCTTCTTAGGCTCTTCAACTTTAAGTGGAAGACCACCTAAAACGTCACCTTTGTAGATCCACACTTTGATACCTAGGATACCGTATTGTGTTAGACCTTCAGCTGTTGCGTAATCGATGTCTGCACGAAGAGTATGTAGAGGTACACGACCTTCACGATACCATTCTGAACGTGCGATTTCAGCACCGCCTAGACGACCACCAACTTGTACTTTGATACCTTTAGCACCTTGACGCATAGCGTTTTGTACAGCGCGCTTCATAGCACGACGGAACATAACACGACGCTCAAGTTGGCTAGCGATACCTTCAGCTACTAATTTAGCGTCTAGGTCAGGCTTACGAATTTCTGCAATGTTGATTTGCGCTTGAACACCAGTAATTTTGGTGATTTCTTTGCGTAGTTTTTCAACATCTTCGCCTTTCTTACCGATAACAACACCAGGACGAGCAGTGTGAATAGTTACACGAATGCTTTTCGCTGGACGCTCGATAACGATGCGAGATACAGAGGCTTTAGCAAGTTCTTTTTCTAAGAACTTACGAACCAGATGATCACCCTTTAGGTTATCTGCAAAATCTTTAGACTCTGCGTACCAAGTAGAATTCCATGGCTTAGAGATACCTAGGCGGATGCCATTAGGATGTACTTTTTGTCCCATTGCTTACTCCTAGCTATCTGAAACAATCACAGAAATGTGACTGCTACGCTTAAGAATACGGTCTGCACGACCCTTAGCACGAGGCATGATGCGCTTCATAGTTGGGCCTTCGTCTACGAAAACCTTAGCTACTACTAGCTCATCAATGTCGGCACCTTCATTGTGCTCTGCGTTAGCCATTGCTGACTCAAGCACTTTCTTAACTAATGTAGCAGCTTTTTTAGGGCTGTAAGTTAAGATGTCAATTGCTTCTGCAACTGATAGACCGCGAATTTGATCTGCTACCAGACGTACTTTCTGTGGAGAAATCTGGGCATAACGATGTTTAGCTAAAACTTCCATCTTCTACTCCCTATTTCTTCGCTTTCTTATCAGCAGCGTGGCCGCGATAAGTACGAGTTGGTGCAAATTCACCCAGCTTGTGACCGATCATATCTTCGGTTACGAAAACTGGAACGTGCTGACGACCATTATGGACAGCGATGGTCAATCCAATCATATCTGGAATGATCATTGAACGACGAGACCAAGTCTTAATAGGCTTTTTGCTCTCGGCTTCCACAGCTGTCTCTACCTTCTTTAACAAGTGTAGGTCAATGAAAGGACCCTTCTTGAGAGAACGTGGCATAGTAATTCCTCTTTAAATTACTTAGAAGCACGACGGACAATGTACTTGTCAGTGCGCTTGTTCTTACGAGTTTTGTAGCCTTTAGTAGGTACGCCCCATGGAGTTACAGGGTGACGACCACCAGAGGTACGACCTTCACCACCACCATGCGGGTGATCTACTGGGTTCATCGCAACACCGCGAACGGTAGGACGAACACCACGCCAGCGGTTTGCACCAGCTTTACCAAGGCGACGAAGCATATGTTCAGCGTTACCAACTTCACCGAAGGTAGCACGACAATCTGCTAAGATTTTACGCATTTCGCCACTACGTAAACGTAGAGTAACGTAAGCGCCATCTTTAGCGATTAACTGAGCATAAGTACCAGCAGAACGTGCAATTTGTGCACCTTTGCCAGGCTTCATTTCAATATTGTGGATCACAGAACCTAGTGGCATGCTACGCATTGGCATAGTGTTACCCGCTTTGATAGGAGCTTCCATACCAGAAACGATAGTATCACCAGCTTTTAAGCCTTTAGGTGCTAGGATGTAACGACGCTCACCGTCTTTGTACAGTACTAGTGCGATGTTTGCACTGCGGTTTGGATCATATTCCAAACGCTCTACTGTTGCAGGGATGCCATCTTTATTACGTTTAAAATCGATAACGCGATAGTGATGCTTGTGACCACCACCAACGTGACGAACTGTAATACGACCGTTGTTGTTACGACCGCCAGATTTGCTTTTGCTCTCTAGAAGAGGTGCATAAGGCTTACCTTTATGCAGCTCTGAGTTCACTACCTTAACTAAATGGCGGCGACCCGGAGAGGTAGGCTTACATTTAACTATAGCCATCTTAATACTCCTCGATTACTCAGCACCGCCAACAAAGTCGATATCACTACCTTCTTTGAGCGTTACGTAAGCTTTTTTCCAGTCGTTGCGACGACCCATGCGAGCACCAGTACGCTTAGTCTTACCTTTAACATTTAAGGTACGAACAGCGTCAACTTCAACTTCAAATAGTTTCTCTACGGCAGCTTTAACTTCAGCTTTAGTCGCAGTGTTATCTACTTTGAAAACGATGGTGTTATTGTTTTCAGCAGTCAACGTACTCTTTTCAGAGATATGTGGACCTACTAGAACTTTTAATAAACGTTCTTCAGTGATCATGCTAGCATCTCCTCGATTTGTTTAACTGCAGCAGCAGTAACTACGATTTTATCGAAGCCAACTAGTGATACTGGGTCTAAACCTGCAACGTCACGAACGTCAACTTTGTATAAGTTGCGAGCTGCTAAGAACAAGTTCTCTTCTACTTCTTCAGTAACGATTAAAACGTCTTTTAGTTCTAATTCTTTTAGTTTTGCAACTAATTCTTTAGTCTTTGGCGTTTCAACAGCGAAGTTCTCAACTACTACTAAGCGATCTTGACGAACTAGCTCAGAGAAGATTGATTGTAGTGCAGCGCGGTACATTTTACGGTTTACTTTTTGGCTGTGGTCCTGTGGACGAGCAGCAAAAGTAACACCACCCGAGCGCCAGATTGGGCTACGGATTGTACCAGCACGAGCACGACCAGTGCCCTTTTGTTTCCAAGGTTTACGACCGCCGCCACTCACTTCAGAGCGAGTTTTTTGCTTGCGAGAACCTTGACGAGCGCCTGCAGCGTAAGCTACAACTACTTGATGAACTAAAGCTTCGTTAAATTCACGGCCAAAAGTAGCTTCTGAAACTTCAAGAGCGTTACCCGCGTCTTTCAATACCAATTCCATTACTATCTCCTAACTATGGTTTAACAGTAGGGTTAACGATAACAGTGCCGTTGTTTGCACCAGGAATCGCGCCCTTGATCAGAAGAAGATTGTTTTCAGCGTCAACGCGAACAACATCTAATCTCTGAACTGTAACTCTTTCTGCACCCATGTGACCGGCCATTTTCTTACCCTTGAACACACGTCCAGGAGTTTGACACATACCGATAGAACCAGGGGCACGGTGAGAAATAGAGTTACCGTGAGTAGCGTCTTGCATAGCAAAGTTGTAACGCTTGATAACACCAGCGAAACCTTTACCTTTAGACGTACCAGTAACATCTACTTTTGTATTTTCTGCAAAAACATCAACGTTTAGCTCAGCGCCAACTTCGATATCATTGCCTTCGTCTGTACCTAGACGAAATTCCCACAGACCGCGGCCTGCATCAACACCAGCTTTAGCAAAGTGACCTGCTTCTGGTTTGTTAACGCGGCTTGCTTTTTTAGCGCCTGTAGTTACTTGAAGTGCACGGTAGCCGTCGTTTTCAAGAGTTTTAACTTGAGTAACGCGGTTCGTCTCTACTTCAACAACAGTCACTGGAACTGAAACGCCATCTTCAGTGAAGATACGAGTCATTCCAACTTTACGACCGACTAGACCAATAGCCATTGTTATAACCTCTTACCGTCCCAGGATTAACCTAGGCTGATTTGAACATCAACACCAGCAGCCAGATCTAAACGCATTAGAGCGTCAACAGTTTTTTCTGTTGGCTCAACGATGTCGATTAGGCGCTTATGAGTACGGATCTCGTATTGATCACGCGCATCTTTGTTTACGTGCGGTGAAATCAATACAGTGAAACGCTCTTTACGTGTTGGTAAAGGGATCGGACCACGAACTTGAGCACCAGTGCGCTTAGCCGTTTCCACGATCTCACCAGTAGACTGATCGATCAGTTTGTGATCGAAAGCCTTCAAGCGGATACGGATTCTTTGGTTCTGCATTAGACCAAACTCCAATCAAAATTTACACGACAAAAAAGCTAATCTACCTTTCTTAGATAAGAGAGGAGAAAGCTAATTTAGTTAAGTTCGACTCCCTATCGGAGCCGCTGTTGTTACCAATCTCAGAAAGATTGGGCACTTAATAGATTAACCATTTAAAAAATGACTAGTCATTAAGTGGACGCGAATTATATGCTCATTTTTTGGCAAACGCAAGTCTTTTAATATCAAAGCAAACTTCGCTTCGACGCGTTGTGATATAGACAACGAATGGCGCGCAGTATACGTAAATTGCAGATTAAATCAACGACTTTTTACATATGGTTGAGATTATGGATTAAACGTGTTCCGAAACTTTGAGCAAGTTCTCAAGTTCTGCTGGCGTACAAGGTTTGCTGTGAAGATAACCTTGGTAAAGCTGACAATCGTGATTTTTCAAAAAGTTGAGCTGCTTCGGGTTTTCGACACCTTCCGCGACCACGTTTAGTCCGAGATATTTAGCCATTAACATCGTGGACTCAACAATCGCAGCATCGTAGCCGTCGTCTGGCACCCCATGAATGAATGACTTATCGATCTTTATGGTTTGTACCGGCAAGTATTTGAGATAAGCCAGAGACGAATAGCCAGTGCCAAAATCATCAAGTGCTATAAGAATGCCTAGTTGGTTAAGCTTGTGCATCTTATCAGTGGAATCGTTCATATCGGCAATGGCGACGCTCTCTGTTAGTTCGATTTCTAGCGAGTGGCTCGGGATGTTGTATTTAGATAGACTACGCTGAACACGGTCTACAAAATCCCCCGCTTTAAATTGAACCGCACTGACATTGACAGATACACGAATATTGTCGATTCCCATCGAGCGCCACTGGTCTAACTGATAGCACGCACGCTCCAGAACCCAGCCACCAACATCTATTATCAACCCCGACTCTTCGAGATGGTCGATAAAGTTGTCCGGATAGATAATGCCTTTGTCAGGGTGACGCCAACGAATCAAGGCTTCAACTTTGACGATTTCATTTTGCTTGATGTCGATTTGAGGTTGGTAATATAGCTCGAACTGTTCTTGCTCGAACGCTTCGGTGAGTTCATTGCGAAACTTTTGCTCTGCTCGTTGCTGCGCTTCAAATTCTTTATCGTAGAATCGAATCGTATTTTTACCCTCAAGCTTGGAGCGATACATTGCCGCATCAGCCAAGCTTAGTACATTATCGTGATTCATCGCAGTGTCTTGCAAAATAACCACACCAATACTCGACGTCAGTTGAGTGGTGAGTTGTTTATAGCAATAGAGTTCATTAATCGTTTGCTGCAGAGATGCGGTAATTTTCTCAAGTTGCTTCTGTGTTTCACTATGAGCCTTTTGAGTAATCTGGAGGTGTACAACAAATTCATCGCCGCCAATTCTCGCGATTAAACTCGTTAAATCCTTGAACTCATATCGCAAGCGTCTCGCAACTTCAGATAGCACATAGTCACCAACGAGGTGACCGTGAGTATCGTTGATTCCTTTGAATCCATCCAAATCAAGATAAATGAGCACAGACTGTAGAGTATTTTCGTGGTCGAGGGCTCGTTCGATATCTTGCACCAGTAATCGTCTATTCGCGAGTCCTGTCAAGGTATCGTGAAAAGCCATATGGCGAATTTTCTTGTCAGCGTTTATGCGTTGTGTGATATCACTTAGTGTGCCTGAAAATCCGTTGTGATTACCAAGTTCATCTTTAATTGGGCGACAGGATAATTCCATGACGCGTGGCGAGTTATCTTTTGCAAAGAAACGAAGCTGAACTGAGACCTCACTCAATTCACCAGATACAACTTGTTTCATCAGTGTTTTGCACTGCTTTCTATCTTCTTGATGAAAATGGGCGAAAAAAGACTCGCCTTTGGTGGAAGCTAATGTATATCCCGTGACTCGCTCCCAAGCGATGTTAAGAAAGGTCCATTCATAGTCGCTATTAATCTGGAACACCGTATCTTTTAGATTATCAACCAATTCTGAATAACGTCGTTCAGAATGGGAAAGGTGTTCTATCAGCTTATTTTGTGCCTGTGCCAGCTGTTCATTGACACTTAGATGATTGCTAACACTCATCAATACTGCTCAGCGATTCAATTAACTCTTGAGAAGTTTGCACCCTACTATACAGCGGCATAATGTGTTCTAAGTAGAACTGCTGCTCGACGTCTGTTCTCCCTAATATACAGTCCGATAATATAGTGACTTTAAACCCGAGGTCCATCGCTTCACGACCCGCCGTATCGATACATAACGAAGTAACAGCGCCGACAATAATAACTTCTTCAATCGCTTGTTCACGTAACATTTGCTCAAGTGCGGTATTTGAGAAACAGTTTAATCCTCTCTTTCCAGGAAGGCATGCAATTGACGCTTCGTTGTCGTGAATGGCTGGGATGGCCTGTGACCCAAAATCATCTTTAACAAAAGCACCGTTATCTTTGATGATTTTTAAGATACCTATAGGGTCATCTAATTCGCTATAGTCTGGGGTAAAATTAATTGGCGTTTCAATAATCAGTGCTTCACTGCTAGCGAAAGCTTCAATAATTTTGCAGGTATTGGAGAGCACAGCATCGAGTTGTACTTTATTTTCGAATACATTATGTAAAATTCCCTTAGGGTGAAAATAATCATTCTGAAAGCCAATCAACAATAATGCGGTTTTCGACAAGTCCATTTTAACTCCACTACCAAAAGATTACGTGAATAAAATTTATACTAGTATGTTATGAACAAGGGCGCAATCATCCTATATTCGTAGCCAGCGTGATAAAGCTGTGAAATTTCCACTCACCTTACATGCTATTGTCCTTAAGATAATCAGGAGGACTTAACATTGAGACTAATATTTTTAATACTATTGTTAACCTGTTCAAAATTATCAATCGCGCAAACGTTACAAACTTTTCGCAGTGGTATTGAGCAGGTCCAATTGTTAGAGCTTTACACATCACAAGGTTGTAGTAGCTGCCCACCGGCGGAAAAGTGGCTAAGCAAACTTATGGACAACGATGCACTTTGGAAACGCACCATTCCAGTTAATTTCCACGTTGATTATTGGGATAATTTAGGATGGCCGGATCCTTATGCGTCAGGAGAATTCACACAACGGCAACGTATTTATAAGGATCTTGGCAATACTAATGTTGTCGCAACACCTGGTTTTGTAATAAACGGTCGAGGTTGGAATGGATGGTTCTACGGTCAGACGCTACCAATAAGATCACCAGTGAAAGTTGGAGAACTCTCTCTAGAAATCAACGAACAATCCTTTAAGGCAAAGTTCGAAGAGCATCATCCAAGTGATAAAAAGCTAACACTTAACATTGCGCAACTCGGATTTGGATTGTTCGACAAAATAAAGCGTGGTGAAAATGAGGGGAAATTATTAAGACATGATTTCGTCGTATTAAGCTTTCAACAGTTACCACTTAACAGAAGCAACGGTACGTTTTCTATTACAAGTAAGTTAGCAAAACCTATAAGCTCGAGTCCTATCACTGGAATCGCCGCATGGGTTACGGTTGATAGCAATCCAACTCCGATTCAAAGTGTAGGTGGTTATCTGAAGTAACGATATATTAACCTTCGTCCATTGTTGACTTTTGAGAGCGGCAGATTAGCTTCGTGCGTAGAACTTTTCTCGAGGCATAAAAAAAGGCCACCGAAGTGACCTTTTTAATCGATATATTCGGCTAAGCCAAATATTAGTCGATGATGCGTGCTACAACACCAGCACCTACTGTACGACCACGATCTCAGATAACCAAACCTAAGACATTCGTCCATTGCTGACTTTTGAGAGCCGCAGATTAGCGCGCGTTAGGAGCATTACCGCTCCTAGCCATCCATGGCTTCGCGGCATACCGTTCATCCTGAACATAAAAAAAGGCCACCGAAGTGACCTTTTTAATCGATATATTCGGCTATGCCAAATATTAGTCGATGATGCGTGCTACAACACCAGCACCTACTGTACGGCCACCTTCACGGATAGCGAAACGTAGACCTTCGTCCATTGCGATTGGGCAGATTAGCTCAACAACAAACTTAAGGTTATCACCTGGCATTACCATTTCTACGCCTTCTGGAAGCTCTACAGCACCAGTTACGTCAGTTGTACGGAAGTAGAACTGTGGACGGTAACCTTTGAAGAATGGAGTGTGACGACCACCTTCATCTTTGCTTAGTACGTATACTTCTGATTCGAACTTAGTGTGTGGAGTGATTGTACCTGGCTTAACAAGTACTTGACCACGTTCGATTTCTTCACGCTTGATACCACGTAGAAGAACACCAACGTTCTCACCAGCGCGACCTTCGTCAAGAAGCTTACGGAACATTTCAACACCAGTACAAGTTGACTCTGAAGTCTCTTTGATACCAACGATTTCTACTGCGTCACCAACGTTGATGATACCGCGCTCAACACGACCAGTTACAACAGTACCACGGCCTGAGATTGAGAATACGTCTTCGATTGGAAGTAGGAATGGCTTATCGATGTCACGCTCTGGCTCTGGGATGTAAGAATCTAGCGCTTCAGCTAGTTCAACGATCTTAGGAGTCCAGTTTGAATCACCTTCTAGAGCTTTAAGTGCTGAACCTTGGATTACTGGTAGGTCATCACCTGGGAATTCGTATTCAGATAGAAGTTCACGAACTTCCATTTCTACTAATTCTAGTAATTCTTCGTCGTCAACCATGTCACATTTGTTCATGAATACGATGATGAATGGTACACCAACTTGACGAGAAAGTAGGATGTGCTCACGAGTTTGTGGCATTGGGCCATCAGTCGCAGCTACTACTAGGATAGCGCCGTCCATTTGAGCAGCACCAGTGATCATGTTTTTAACGTAATCCGCGTGTCCTGGACAGTCAACGTGTGCGTAGTGACGAGTTGGAGTGTCGTACTCTACGTGTGAAGTAGAGATTGTTATACCACGTGCTTTTTCTTCAGGAGCGTTATCGATTTGATCGAATGCTTTTACGTCACCGCCGTAAGTTTCAGCTAGTACTTTAGTGATAGCAGCAGTTAGAGTTGTTTTACCGTGGTCAACGTGGCCGATAGTACCAACGTTAACGTGCGGCTTGGAGCGGTCAAATTTTTCTTTAGACACGACAATTACCTTTATAGTGTGTTAAGCCGATTGTTTTAATCGACTAATAAGTTATTTATCTTTTTCCTGATACTACAGCATCAGAAATGTTCTTTGGTGCTTCAGCATACTCGAAAAATTCCATCGAGTACGAAGCTCGGCCCTGAGTTGCAGAACGTAGATCGGTAGCATAACCGAACATTTCTGACAAAGGAACCTTAGCGAATACTAGTTTGATACCAGCAACACCATCTTCCATCCCCTCAATCATGCCGCGACGACGGTTTAAGTCGCCAACAACATCACCCATCCAGTCTTCTGGTGTCGTTACTTCAACCTTCATTACCGGCTCAAGTAATACAGGGTTTGCATCTAACGCGCCATTTCTAAAGCCCATTGAGCCTGCCACTTTAAAGGCAATCTCATTGGAATCAACGTCGTGATATGAACCATCTACTAAAGTCACTTTAATATCTAGCATTGGGAAACCAGCAACAACACCTTGGTTCATTGCTTCAGAACATCCCTTATCAACGGCGCCAATGTATTCTTTAGGAACAACACCACCTACGATTTCGTTAACGAATTCATAGCCAGCGCCAGTTTCTTGTGGCTCCATCTTCAGAACAACATGGCCGTATTGGCCCTTGCCGCCTGATTGACGAACAAACTTACCTTCAGCAGTAACGCTGTTACGGATAGTTTCGCGGTAGGCAACTTGAGGTTTACCGACGTTACAATCAACGCCGAATTCGCGCTGCATGCGATCTACGATAATATCTAGATGTAGTTCACCCATACCAGAGATAACGGTTTGGCCTGTTTCGGCGTCCGTTTCAACTCTGAATGATGGATCTTCAGCGGCTAGTTTACCTAGCGCAATCCCCATTTTTTCTTGGGCGGCTGTTGTTCTTGGTTCAACAGCAATCGCAATTACTGGCTCAGGGAACTCCATGCGCTCTAGAATCACTTTGTGATCTGGGCTACATAGAGTATCACCTGTTGTTACATCTTTAAGACCAATGGCGGCGGCGATATCGCCAGCTCGAACTTCAGTGATCTCGTTGCGATCGTTAGCGTGCATTTGCACGATACGGCCTAGACGTTCACGTTTCTGTTTAACAGAATTAAAGACGTGAGCACCAGACTCAACAACACCTGAGTAGACGCGAATGAAAGACAACGTTCCCACGAATGGGTCGGTAGCAATCTTAAATGCGAGTGCAGCAAAAGGTTCGTCATCACTTGACGGACGTACAACTTCGTTGTCATCCATATCAACACCAGTGATGGCCTTAACTTCGGTTGGCGCTGGTAAGAAGTCCACTACAGCATCGAGTACTGCTTGAACACCTTTGTTTTTAAACGCCGAACCACAAGTGGCTAGTACTATTTCGTTTGCAAGAGTACGTTGACGTAGACCAGCTTTAATCTCTTCTTCAGACAGCTCGCCTTCTTCAAGGTATTTATCCATCAATTCTTCGTTAGCTTCAGCCGCAGCTTCAACTAACTCTTCATGAAGCTCCTGAGCGCGATCTAAAAGATCTGCTGGAATTTCTTCATAATTGAATGTGGCACCTTGATCATCTTCGTTCCAGTTAATGGCCTTCATCTTAATAAGGTCAATAACGCCTTTGAAGTCTTCCTCTGTACCGATGTTTAAGTGCATAGGTACACAGGTCGCACCTAAACGGTTTCGAATTTGGTCTACAACCACTTCAAAGTTTGCGCCCGTGCGATCCATCTTATTTACGAATACCAAACGCGGTACTTCGTACTTGTCAGCCTGACGCCATACGGTTTCTGACTGAGGCTCTACGCCTGATGAACCACAAAACACCACTACAGCGCCATCTAGAACACGAAGAGAACGCTCAACTTCGATAGTGAAGTCAACGTGTCCCGGAGTATCAATGATATTAATACGGTGTTCTTTGAACTGCTTGTCCATACCTGACCAGAACGTTGTTGTCGCAGCAGACGTGATAGTAATACCGCGTTCTTGCTCTTGCTCCATCCAGTCCATAGTCGCAGCGCCGTCATGTACTTCACCGATCTTATGAGAAAGACCTGTGTAGAACAAAACGCGCTCTGTTGTCGTTGTTTTACCAGCGTCAACGTGGGCAACGATACCGATGTTACGGTACAGCTCAATTGGGGTAGTGCGTGCCAAAATAGTTTCCCTTTTATTCTTTCTAGCTAAAACTAGATTGAATGATTAATACTGCAATGTTTTGCACGTGCAAAACAAAAGTAGCTGACTAAGTTACTTAGCCAGCCACCAATTTTATTACCAACGGTAGTGAGCGAATGCTTTGTTCGCTTCAGCCATACGGTGAACGTCTTCACGTTTCTTAACAGAAGCACCTTTGTTTTCTAGTGCATCTACTAATTCACCAGCTAGGCGTTGAGCCATAGATTTTTCACCACGCTTACGCGAGAACTCAACTAACCAACGCATAGCTAGTGCGTTACGACGTACAGGACGTACTTCTACAGGCACTTGGTACGTAGAACCACCAACACGGCGAGACTTAACCTCTACCGTTGGGCATACGTTTTCTAATGCTTCTTCAAATAATTCAACATGGCCTTTACCTGATTTCTCAGCAGCGATGTCTAATGCACCGTAAACGATTTTTTCAGCAGTTGATTTCTTACCGTCAACCATTACGATGTTTACGAATTTTGCCAGGATCTCTGATTTAAATTTAGGATCTGGAAGGATTTTTCGTTGACCTATGACGCGTCTTCTTGGCATCTTAATTCTCCAATATGATTCAGGTTACCCCAAAACAGGTTATTACTTAAGTTTCGTTTGCTTGGCCTTACTGCGGAGAGCTAATTAAGCCTTAGGCTTCTTAGCACCGTATTTAGAACGACCTTGACGACGATCAGCAACGCCAGAACAGTCTAATGTTCCGCGAACTGTGTGGTAACGAACACCAGGTAAATCTTTAACACGACCACCGCGGATTAAGATAACGCTGTGCTCTTGTAAGTTGTGACCTTCACCACCGATGTATGAAGTTACTTCGAATCCGTTAGTTAAACGAACACGAGCTACTTTACGTAGTGCTGAGTTAGGTTTTTTAGGTGTAGTAGTATATACACGAGTACATACACCACGACGTTGTGGACAAGCTTCTAAAGCAGGTACGTTTGTTTTTGATACCTTCTTTGTACGAGCGTTGCGCACTAGTTGATTAACTGTTGCCATTATAGCTCCTAGTTAGTTGAATTTAGCTCAGTTTCCCGAGCCCGTTAGGTGAAAAATCTATCCCCAAAAAATGGGGACGCGAAATTCTATGCTCATCGGGCGCAATAGTCAAGAAATAACCAGTTTTGAGCGTGAAGGAGATCGTATTTTTAGGCATTCGATCGTCTCGAAGATAAAAATATTTCTCGCGCAGAATTCGAGTCTCTGATAGTTTTGTAACTCTTGATGTTTTAACGGAGTTAACCATGAAGCATAAAACAGGTGGTTGCGCCTGCGGGCAAATTACATACGCCTTTACCGGACAGCCTCTAAACACTGTTTTTTGTTATTGTAAGCAATGCCAATTACACACCGGCTCTGATAAATGGTTCGGAGTGTGGGCACACAAAGACAATTTTACGTTCACCAAGGGACTGCCAGCGGTATTTACACGCACAGGTGATTCAGGTCGAGAAACGCGATACAACTTTTGCCAAACCTGCGGTGTAACAGTTTGCGCGGAAATTGAAGTGGGTAGTTTTTATTCCATTGCCGCATCGACACTGGACGATCAAAGCGGATTAAAACCGGCGATGTTGATCTACACTGCTTATGCGCCTGAGTGGAGTGTCCTTCCGGAAGATGTGCCGGCGTTTGATATTTTACCTCCCTTCCTAACTGAGCATTTATAATTGTTGAATGTATAAGGCGACGCTAGTCGCCTTTATTTTCAAAGTGCACAAAGTCGATCAAGAACACCACACCAAGAATAAAAGCTTTGGTTTCTACATCCGCATCATCGGGAAAGATCACCCCGAAATTGTCAGCGTCACTAAAGCTCTCTTTGAGTAAGCCACTCCATTTTTTAGTAATTTTTCCGACATCACGCTCGCCTTGGCGGATGTTAAATGTCCATGGCTTGAGTAGCGGTCCTTTAAGGGTATAGATAACGCGACCTTGCGCGTCAAATAGACTGTACTTTTTACTGATTAATGAAAAGTGTTTTTTCACAACCCCTAAGGTTTTACCGTCTTGCGCGTAAATCGTTGCTTCAGGAAATAGCCAGCGAAATGGTCGACTAACCGTCATTTGTTTTTGACTATTGGCGTCGAGCACAGCCAAAGTAAATGGACGACTGGCTTTAAAAAATTGGCGCGCCAACCACGAACCTTTTTGTTCGGCTGCGAAATAGAGCTGACCACCCGCTGCGTCGCTAATGACATATTTATTGAGGGTTTCAAATCCGGTAATGATTTCCCCCCACTCTTTTTGCTGTTTGATCATTAACGATGAATGATTTGCTAATTTTTCCACACTATTTCCTTATTTAATCTGGGCTCACGCTATTTTACTTGCTTATATCGACCGTTAAGCCAGTCGTCGAGTTCATTACAGTACCACTTTGATGTGAAATCATCTGACGGTCCACCTGCCAATGAAGTGTGTAAGACATCTTCATTCATATCAGCAATTACGCGGATTGTTGGCGCAAAGCTCGTTTTCCTATTTGCACTGCGATAAATTTGTCCTTGAGAAGGCGTTGCTCGGCCGCCACGTAATGGGATTGGCTTGGTAGTGGCACCTAAAAACGACGGCATTTTATCGGCCACTAAAATATTTGAAAAACTGACACTATTCACCTGCTGCCATGTTTTATCTACTTCATTGGAATTAATCGCTTTAAACGCGGCGATAAAAACGTCGGCTTGCGTTGTGCCTTCATACCACGCCGATTCTGGATTGAGTAATACGCCATCAAACTGTTGGTAGAAATCGATGAAAACACCGGTTTCGCTGGCCAAATAGTTTCCTACGCTCGCTCCCAGCCCGAATTGAGAGCCAGCGAAAACTTGCTGCCTCAAGTTGTGATAAAAAACCTCGAATATCACAGCGCCTCGAGACTCCATATCATAACAGCAGTCCCAATCTGCGATGATGCTAGATAATGGTGAATCATTACACTGAGATTGCACTAAAGGTCGTAATATAGCTAAAAACTGCTCAGCTTGTTGAGAGTAAACATCGAGCTGAATTTGCTGACTTAATGCAACATCATGTTGCTGGTTTTTCTCAATCAGATCAGCAATACGTTTGGCGCGATAATTGCCCATCGGCATATTAATAGGAGACGCTTTGCCGTATTCGTTCAAGTCATTATTAGCAGTAACTAGGAAGCCGCACGCAGGGTTAAAGCTACGAGGTAAGTCTTTGATATCCACATAGCCTTGCCAATCATTTTCACTATGCCAGCCAACACTAGGAACAAATCCGTTCCATCCATCTCGGCGCTTTGGCATTAAGCCAGACATTTGATAACCAATATTACCTTCGTTGTCAGCGACAACCCAGTTCCATGCTGACTCGACTTTTCCCAGAATCGATAATGCCGATTTGGTATCACAAATTTCAAACATTTCGATGGCAGCTTGCAGAGATTGCGCACCACTATTTGCCCCGCTCCAACGCGTCGCTAAGTAGTGGCCTTCTACATTAGGATCGCCAGCTAACACACCGTGCTTGTTATCATAAAAAGTTACTTGCTGCTCAGGGTGTTTCTTACGCCTTATTACTTCTTTCCTCGTAGCAAAGTCTAGCCATCCATCATCATGAAGGTACTTACCTTCCCTGCATTGCTCAATCCAGCTATCGACACTATCCATAAATGAATAAGTGACGCCCCAAGCAAGCTCGTTGGAGCGGCCAATAACGATTCCGGGGAGCCCCGGCATCCCCATACCTTTAATGCGCTGAGTAGGACAATTGAGAATTTGTTCACACCAAACATTGGGTAGGCGATTTACTTCTAGGTGTGGATCATTAGCGAGTATTGGCTTACCACTGTACGTATGCTCGCCACTAATTACCCAATTGTTGGAAGCCATCATTCGTGGCAATACACTGTTCCATAGAATATGGGAGGGAATAATTGAATCCGTTAACTGGATTTTATTGAGTAATTGAAAATCGATTTGCTGATCGCCAATTGGAAACAACTCGGCGAGTCGCGCATGGTCAACGCCAGCTTGGACACATTCGACAAAGAAGTGTTCGATTTCCGTTTGTGACTGTGCCAGCGTTAAGTAGCCAGTCATTCGAGAAATTAAAATAGAATCTTCAATAGTCCATAATTCTGGCTTGTAGCCAAGGATTTTTAGCATGGACATGCCTTTGCGCTTAACTCCTTCATTAATACCATCACAATAGCGCTGGCTCATTTCCCGAGCATAAGGCTCTAGCTTATCGACTTCATCGGTTAGATTATTGTGCCAGTTGGCTTTGCGAAAGAAGGTATCAATTGCCAAATTTTCATCCGAGTCCTCTAATAACTCACATAAACGACCTTGGCCAATAATTCGCATCAAAAGTAATTGGGTATAGCGATCGACAGCGTGAGCATAACCACTGCCCCACAATAGATCGGACAAGTCATTGCCATTAATTTCCATGATGCCGTGCTTTGTACGATTAAGAGCTAAAGCGCTTGGCGCTGTTGAGGGGAGTTTGATCTTCCGTGAACTTAAAAAACTCAAGTGATAATCCTATTCTTTTTATTATTTTGAAGTTTGAGTGTAGTCCACTCTAACGGATTGGCAGGCATAAAAAAACCCGCTGATTTTCATCAACGGGTTTTTGTTTAGCTACAGCTTAGTAAGAATTACTCGTCGCCACCTAGGCTACCAAGTAAATCAGCTAAGTTAGCTTCAGCTTCATCAGTGTCAATCTTAGTCACTTCAGGCTCTACTGCCGCCGCACGACGTTTCTCGTGGTAAGCGAAACCAGTACCAGCAGGGATCAGACGACCAACGATTACGTTTTCTTTCAGACCACGTAAGTCATCGCGCTTACCGCTAACTGCTGCTTCAGTAAGAACACGTGTTGTTTCTTGGAACGATGCCGCTGAGATAAATGACTCAGTTGCAAGCGACGCTTTGGTGATACCCATTAGGTTACGCTCAAAACGTGCAGGCTCTTTGCCTTGCTCTTCCAATTCACGGTTAGCAACTTTAACTTGAGAGTACTCAAGTGTTTCACCAACTAGGAAGTTACTGTCACCAGCGAAGGTAATAGTACACTTACGTAGCATTTGACGAATGATTGCTTCACAGTGCTTATCATTGATTTTTACACCTTGTAGACGGTAAACGTCTTGCACTTCGTTCACGATGTAGTTCGCAACGTGTGTAATACCACGTAAGCGAAGAATATCATGTGGTGACTCAGGACCATCGGCGATTACCTCACCTTTTTCAACCTTCTCACCTTCGAACGCATTTAGATTACGCCACTTAGGAATCATTTCTTCGTACTGCTCACCACCATCTGCTGGGGTGATAACTAGACGACGCTTACCTTTAGTTTCTTTACCAAATGAGATAGTACCGCTAACTTCAGCAAGAATAGCAGGCTCTTTAGGCTTACGTGCTTCGAATAAGTCGGCTACGCGAGGTAGACCACCCGTGATATCACGAGTCTTCGAGCTTTCTTGTGGAATACGTGCTAACGCGTCACCAACGTTTACGATTGCACCATCTTCTAGGTTAACGATTGCGTTACCTGGTAAGAAGTATTGTGCAGGAACGTCAGTACCAGCGATTAGTACGTCGTTGCCTTTGTCATCAACAAGTTTTACAGCTGGGCGCATTTCTTTACCAGCGGCTGTACGTTGTGCAGCGTCGATAACTACTACTGAAGATAGACCAGTTAGATCATCAGTCTTCTTATCCATGGTGATACCATCGATTAAGTCAACGAATTGGATCTTACCTTGTACCTCGGTGATGATTGGATGCGTATGCGGATCCCAGTTTGCTACGATTTCGCCAGCAGTTACTGTTTGATCTTCACCTTTCTCTAAGATAGTACCGTAAGGCACTTTATAGCGCTCTTTCTCACGACCCATCTCATCGATAACTGTTAACTCAGAAGAACGAGAAACGATAACTAGTTTGCCATCGCTGTTTGTAACGTGCTTAGAGTTGTGGAGCTTGATAGTACCAGCGTTTTTCACTTGAACGTTGTTTTCTGCAGACGCTCGAGATGCCGCACCACCGATGTGGAACGTACGCATGGTTAGCTGTGTACCCGGCTCACCGATTGATTGAGCAGCTACAACACCAACGGCTTCACCCATGTTAATTAGGTGACCACGCGCTAGGTCACGACCGTAACAGTTAGCACATACACCAAAGTCAGAGTCACAAGTGATGATAGAACGTACTTTCACTTGGTCAACTGAGTTAGCTTCAAGCATGTCTACTAGGTTCTCATCAAGCATAACGTTACGCTCAACAAGTACTTCGTCTTCAGTGCCTGGCTTGATAATGTCTTCTGCAACTACACGACCTAATACACGCTCGCGTAGCGGCTCAACAACGTCACCACCTTCGATTAATGGTGTCATCATTAGACCTTCGTGCGTACCACAGTCTTGCTCAGAGATAACTAAATCTTGGGCAACGTCTACTAGACGACGTGTTAGGTAACCAGAGTTCGCTGTCTTAAGTGCGGTATCCGCTAGACCTTTACGAGCACCGTGAGTCGAAATGAAGTACTGAAGTACGTTTAGACCTTCACGGAAGTTCGCAATGATTGGCGTTTCGATGATTGAGCCATCCGGCTTAGCCATCAGACCACGCATACCAGCTAGCTGACGGATCTGAGCAGCACTACCACGAGCGCCCGAGTCAGCCATCATGAACACGCTGTTAAATGACGGTTGAGTTTCTTCTTCGCCATCGCGGTTAATAACCGTTTCAGTCGATAAGTTATCCATCATCGCTTTCGATACTTTCTCGTTGGTACCAGCCCAAATATCGATTGCTTTATTGTAGCGCTCACCAGCAGTTACAAGACCTTGAGCAAACTGCTCAGAGATTTCTGCAACTTCTGCTTGTGCTTCTTCGATTAACGCTTTCTTCTCGTCTGGAATAACCATATCGTCGATACCAACCGAACAACCAGACATAGTCGCGTAACCAAAACCTGTGTACATTAGTTGGTCAGCAAAGATAACAGTATCTTTCAGACCTACTTCACGGTAACAAGTGTTTAGTAGCTTAGAAATTTGCTTCTTACCTAATGGCTCATCTAACAAGTTGTAAGATAAACCTTTTGGCATGATGCGTGAGAATAATGCACGACCAACAGTTGTATCGCGTAGTGATACAGTCTCTTGTAATTCGCCGTTCTCATCACGAACGTACTCAGTGATACGCACTTTGATACGAGCGTGTAGTTGAGCGTGACCAGTGCGGTATGCTTTTTCTACTTCGTCGATATCGCTAAATGCCATCGCTTCGCCTTTACCGTTAACACAATCACGTGTCATGTAGTAAAGACCTAATACAACGTCCTGAGAAGGTACGATGATCGGCTCACCATTCGCTGGCGATAAGATGTTGTTAGTCGACATCATTAACGCACGTGCTTCAAGTTGCGCTTCAATTGTTAACGGTACGTGTACCGCCATTTGGTCACCATCGAAGTCAGCGTTGTACGCCGCACAAACCAATGGGTGTAATTGAATTGCTTTACCTTCGATTAGTACCGGCTCAAACGCTTGGATACCTAATCTGTGAAGTGTTGGTGCACGGTTAAGCATTACTGGATGTTCGCGGATAACGTCAGATAGGATATCCCAAACTTCACCTACTTCGCGCTCTACCATTTTCTTCGCAGCTTTGATGGTAGTCGCCATGCCTAGTGATTCTAATTTACCGTAGATAAATGGCTTGAATAGCTCAAGTGCCATCTTCTTAGGTAGACCACATTGGTGTAGACGTAGAGTAGGACCTACAGTGATTACCGAACGACCAGAGTAGTCAACACGCTTACCAAGTAAGTTCTGACGGAAACGACCTTGCTTACCTTTGATCATATCGGCAAGTGATTTCAGAGGACGCTTGTTAGAACCTGTGATAGCACGACCGCGACGACCGTTATCTAATAGCGCATCAACAGACTCTTGTAACATACGCTTTTCGTTGCGTACGATGATGTCTGGAGCAGCTAGGTCTAATAGACGTTTTAGACGGTTGTTACGGTTGATTACACGACGGTATAAATCGTTTAGATCAGACGTTGCAAAGCGGCCACCTTCTAGTGGTACTAATGGACGTAGATCTGGTGGAAGAACTGGTAATACAGTCATGATCATCCACTCAGGATTGTTACCTGATTCGTGGAAGGCTTCCATTAATTTAAGACGCTTAGTGATCTTCTTACGCTTAGTTTCAGAGTTAATTGAAGGCAGCTCTTCGCGCATTTCTTCAATCTCGTGAGCAAGATCTAGCTGGCTTAGTAGCGCTAATACCGCTTCTGCACCCATCTTAGCTTCGAACTCGTCACCGTGCTCTTCTAAGGCGTCTAAGTATTCTTCTTCGGTTAAGATCTGTGATTGCTCAAGATCTGTCATACCCGGCTCAGTTACTACGAAAGATTCGAAGTAAAGTACGCGCTCGATATCGCGAAGTGTTAAGTCTAGTAATAGACCGATACGAGACGGTAATGATTTTAAGAACCAGATGTGAGCAACAGGGCTAGCAAGATCGATATGACCCATACGGTCACGACGAACTTTAGATTGAGTTACCTCAACGCCACACTTTTCACAGATAACACCACGGTGCTTCAGACGCTTGTATTTACCACACAAACACTCGTAATCTTTGATTGGACCAAAGATACGCGCACAGAATAAACCTTCGCGCTCAGGCTTGAAGGTACGATAGTTAATGGTCTCTGGCTTTTTAACTTCACCAAATGACCAAGAACGGATCTGTTCAGGAGAAGCAAGACCGATTTTGATCGCATCAAATTCTTCGGTTTTGTTCTGCTGTTTTAGAAACTTCAGTAAGTCTTTCACTTTTATCTCCTAGTGGAGTTAGGGCACGCACCAGTGCGTGCCATAAATTCGAATTTCAAACTATATTAGCTAGTTTGGGCTTACTCTTCATCAAGCTCGATGTTGATCGCTAGAGAGCGGATTTCTTTCAACAATACGTTGAACGATTCCGGCATACCAGGATTCATCTCGTGCTTGCCGTCAACAATGTTCTTATACATTTCAGTACGACCGTTAACGTCATCAGACTTAACAGTTAACATTTCTTGTAGGGTGTAGGCAGCACCGTATGCTTCAAGTGCCCATACCTCCATCTCACCGAAACGCTGACCACCGAACTGAGCTTTACCACCTAGTGGTTGCTGAGTTACTAGTGAGTAAGAACCAGTAGAACGAGCATGCATCTTGTCATCAACCAAGTGATTTAGTTTCAGCATGTACATGTAACCAACAGTTACTGGACGCTCGAACTGTTCACCAGTACGGCCGTCGAATAATGTTAGCTGACCTGACTCTGGTAATTTAGCCAGTTTTAGCATTTCTTTGATTTCAGATTCTGCTGCACCGTCGAACGCA
The DNA here is from genome assembly GCF_022347785.1 of Psychrobium sp. MM17-31. NCBI lineage: Bacteria > Pseudomonadati > Pseudomonadota > Gammaproteobacteria > Alteromonadales > Shewanellaceae > Psychrobium > Psychrobium sp. MM17-31. The sequence goes on along the minus strand of NZ_JAKRGA010000004.1, from coordinate 28,087 downwards.
GGGGTAGCCATTGGCAGACCGCCTTGTAAGTTCTTCGCTAGGCGAATAACTTCTTCGTCGCTGAACTCGCTGATATCAACTTTCTGATCACATTGACCCAGTGCGTAAGCACGTTGGATGTAATCACGTAATTCGCTAACTTTGCGTTGCTCTGCAAGCATTTCAGTGATTTGGTCACCGATACCGCGCGCTGCTAGACCTAAGTGAGTTTCTAAGATCTGACCGATGTTCATACGAGACGGTACACCCAGCGGGTTAAGTACGATATCTACTGTACGACCAGTCTCATCATGTGGCATGTCTTCTACAGGACACAGTTTAGAGATTACACCCTTATTACCGTGACGACCCGCCATCTTATCACCAGGCTGGATACGACGTTTAACAGCAAGGTAAACCTTAACAACTTTAAGAACACCAGGTTGCAGATCCGCACCTTGAGTGATCTTCAAGCGTTTGTTTTCAAATTGCTTGTCGAAATCAGCTTTAGTCTCAGCGTGTTGCGCTGCGATTTGCTCTAATTGAGTTTGCGAAGCTTCGTCAGATAGCGTTTGCTCTAACCACTCACGACGTGGCATAGCATTTAGCTGATCTTGGCTAAAGCCAGAAGCTAGTAGAAGTTTCTCAGCACGCTCGAAAATACCATCTTCTAAGATAGTGAATACGTCTGATAAATCTTTCTTCGCTTCTTTAAGCTGCATTTGCTCAATTTCAAGCGCGCGCTTGTCTTTTTCAACGCCGTCACGAGTAAATACGTGAACGTCGATAATAGTACCGCTAACTGAGTTAGGAACGCGTAATGAGCTGTCTTTAACGTCAGATGCTTTCTCACCGAAGATAGCGCGTAGTAGCTTCTCTTCTGGCGTTAATTGCGTCTCACCTTTAGGCGTTACTTTACCTACTAGGATGTCGCCGCCTTTAACTTCAGCACCGATATAAACGATACCAGACTCGTCTAGCTTGCCTAATGCCGCTTCACCAACGTTTGGAATATCAGCAGTGATATCTTCGCTACCAAGCTTAGTATCACGAGCAATACAGGTTAGCTCTTGAATGTGGATTGTCGTGAAACGATCTTGCTGAACAACACGCTCAGATACTAGGATCGAATCCTCAAAGTTGTAACCGTTCCAAGGCATGAACGCGATACGCATGTTTTGGCCAAGTGCCAAGTCACCCATATCTGTAGATGGACCATCTGCCATTACGTCGCCTTTAACCACAACTTCACCAGCCATTACCGTTGGGCGTTGGTTGATACAAGTATTTTGGTTAGAACGTGTGTACTTAGTTAGGTTGTAGATATCGATACCTGCTTCACCAGCAACTAACTCATCTTCGTTAACCTTAACTACAATGCGAGATGCATCAGCGTAATCAACCACACCACCGCGCTTAGCAACAATGGTTACACCAGAGTCAACTGCGATAGTTTTTTCCATACCAGTACCAACAAGCGGCTTATCAGCTTTTAATGTTGGAACGGCTTGACGTTGCATGTTCGCACCCATCAATGCACGGTTCGCATCATCGTGCTCTAGGAATGGAATGATCGATGCTGCCACAGAGATAATTTGCTGTGGAGATACATCCATATAATCGATTTGATCGCTTGTCATAAAGGTAGACTCACCTTTGTGACGACAAGCAACTAGGTCTTCAGCTAGGTTGTTATCTTTATCGATAACCGCTGACGCCTGTGCTACTACGAAGTTTGTTTCTTCGATAGCAGATAGGAATGCAACTTCGTCAGTTACCTTACCGTCAACAACTTTACGGTATGGTGTTTCTAAGAAACCGTAATCGTTAGTTTTCGCGTAAGATGCTAGCGAGTTGATAAGACCGATGTTTGGACCCTCAGGAGTTTCGATAGGACATAGACGACCGTAGTGAGTCGGATGTACGTCTCGAACCTCGAAGCCTGCGCGTTCACGTGTTAAACCACCTGGGCCTAACGCAGAAATACGACGCTTGTGAGTTACTTCAGATAATGGGTTATTTTGATCCATGAACTGAGATAACTGGCTAGAACCGAAGAATTCTTTAACAGCTGCAGAAATAGGCTTAGCGTTGATTAGATCTTGTGGCATTACATCGCCAAGATCACCTAGAGATAGACGCTCTTTAACCGCACGCTCAACACGTACTAAACCAACGCGGAATTGGTTTTCAGCCATTTCACCAACGCTACGGATACGACGGTTACCAAGATGATCGATATCATCCACGTCACCTTTACCGTTACGGATGTCGATAAGCGTCTTCATCACAGCGATGATATCGTCTTTATCTAACGTACCAGTGCTTAGATCAACGTCGCTACCAACGCGAGCGTTAAATTTCATACGACCAACTTTAGACAGATCGTAACGCTCTTCGTTGAAGAATAAGTTGTCGAATAGACCTTCAGCAGCATCCTTAGTTGGCGGCTCGCCCGGACGCATCATGCGGTAGATTTCAACAAGCGCTTCTAAACGGTTAGTTGAAGAATCGATACGCAAGGTGTCAGACATGAATGGACCGTTATCTAAATCGTTGAAGTAGATAGTGTCGAATTCTTTGATGCCAGCTTCAGATAATGCAGCTAGATTTTCTAGTGTAATTTCATCATTGGCGTTGATGATAACTTCACCAGTGTCTTTGTTTACGTGCGTGCGGTTAATTACTTTACCAATCACGTACTCTGTTGGTACTTCAACAGCCGTTAACTTAGCTTTAGTCATTTGACGAACGTGACGTGCAGTAATGCGACGACCCGTTTCAACGATTACATTGCCTTCGTCATCTTTGATGTCGAATACAGCAGTGTCACCGCGCAGGCGCTCAGGCATAAGATCCATAACGATCTTGCCACGCTTAACTTTAAAGCCAGTAGTTTCGAAGAATAAATCTAAGATTTCTTCTGTCTCCATGCCCATAGCACGAAGAATGATAGATGCAGGTAGCTTACGACGACGGTCGATACGTACGAATACAGCATCTTTTGGATCGAACTCGAAGTCTAACCAAGAACCACGGTAAGGAATTACACGTGCGTTGTGTAAGATCTTACCAGAAGAGTGAGTCTTACCTTTATCGTGGTCGAAGAATACACCAGGAGAACGGTGTAATTGAGAAACGATAACACGCTCTGTACCATTGATAACAAAAGTCGCGTTGTCGGTCATTAATGGGATTTCACCCATGTAAACTTCTTGCTCTTTGATATCTTTGATCGTGCCTTTAGGCGCTTCGCGATCAAATAAAACAAGGCGCAGTTTTACACGCAATGGTGCGCTGTAAGTGATACCGCGGATTTGACATTCTTTAACGTCAAATACTGGTGTACCCAGCTTGTAGCTCACGTATTGCAGTTCTGCATAACCAGAAAAGCTCTTGATAGGGAAAATAGATCTAAAAGCGGCTTCTAAACCTAGCTCACCGGTAGAGTCCATTGTGATAAATCTGGCGAAAGAGTCCTTTTGGATATCCAAAAGCTGTGGAATTTCAACCACCTGCGGACGCTTACCAAAATCCTTACGGATACGTTTTTTTTCGTTACTAGAGTAACCCATGGGTTTCCTCAAATTAGCTGACGTTTGACAACTGTTGCCTAGACTTCGATGAGCACAACTTGACGCCTCATCTCTAAACAACCTCGAAAATAACAACACTTTGGTAAGAACCTACCCAATAATCTCTGGTAGGGACTGGACACTAACTCAAACAATTGCCTTTAAAACAAGGTCTTACATCGTAAAAGAAGTGCTTTAAAACTCATGGTGTATGTAGTGTGAAATCCACCATGTTTTTTAGCGCAAAAAGGCTGGTGATTAAATAATCACCAGCCTCACGCTTAATTAGCATATGCTAACTAAGCGGCACTCAAATAAGGGTTAACCTTATTTAAGTTCAACAGTAAGACCTGCTTCTTCAAGAGATTTTTTAAGCTCTTCAGCTTCAGCTTTCTCAACGCCTTCTTTGATTGCAACTGGTGCAGATTCAACCATAGCTTTAGCTTCTTTAAGGCCAAGACCTGTAGCGCCACGAACAGCTTTGATTGCAGCAACTTTGTTGTCACCGAAAGATGCTAAGATTACGTCGAACTCTGATTGCTCTTCAGCAGCTTCAGCACCACCTGCAGCAACAGCTACAGCTGCAGCAGCAGAAACGCCGAATTTTTCTTCCATTGCTTCGATTAGTTCTACAACGTCCATTACTGACATTTCAGCAACAGCGTTTAGGATATCGTCTTTAGATACAGACATGGTATACATTCCTAAGTTTGTGAACACCACTTAATTGAAGTGTGCGTTCTAATAAATTGATTAATAAAACAGTAACTAATTCTCGATAACGAGTAATTAAGCTGCTGCTTCTTCCTTCTGATCGCGAATTGCAGCAATAGTGCGTACAAGTTTGCCAGCAGAAGCTTCTTTCATTGCGCTCATTAGTCGTGCAATTGCTTCGTCTTTCGTTGGAAGCGTTGCAAGAACTTCAGGGTCACAAGCAGCGCCTTCGAATGCAGCGGCTAGTACTTCAAAGTTTTCTTCAGCTTTAGCGAAGTCTTTGAAAATACGAGCACCAGCACCCGGGTGGTCACTAGAAAATGCAATTAAAGTTGGACCTTTAAAAGTGTCAGTTAGACACTCAAATTCGGTACCAGCTAGAGCACGTTTAGCAAGAGTGTTACGTACTACTTGTACGTGTACACCAGCTTCACGAGCTTGCTTACGCATAGCTGTCATTGCACCTAAAGTAACACCACGAGAATCAGCAACTACTGCAGACAGAGCACCTTTAGCGACCTCATTGACTTCAGCAACGATTGCTTTTTTGTCTTCAAGTCTTAATGCCATTGGCATAACTCCTGGTTCACTCCGAGAAAACTCGGAACTTTAGTAAAGCTTTGTATCCATATACAAAGCGTGAACACGGTAAAAAAACAAAACATAGGAATGTTTGGATTCACACCGTCTGCGTAGGCCCTTTGACAACCTAGATATAAATATCAAGGCTTTCAAACAATTAAACAAATTTATTACTAAATTTGTACCTACGGTCTTGGACGGGAGTTTGGTTAAAAATCGATAATTTTTAGCCAAATCCCAACCCGTTAGGGCGCAAAATTATACAGAAGTCACCTGTTCAAAACAAGGTTTTAGAAGATAACTTCTGTGATCACGTCCTAACTCTAATACTTAGCAGTATTAAACAGCTTTTGTCTCGATAGTAGACTGGTCGATTTCAACACCAGCACCCATAGTCGTAGACAGAGAAACTTTCTTGATGTAAGTACCTTTCGCGCCACTTGGCTTAGCTTTAGATAGAGCGATTAGTAGAGCTTCTAAGTTCTCTTTTAGCTTGTCGTTATCGAAAGAAACGTTACCGATAGTAGTATGGATGATACCATTCTTATCGTTGCGGTAACGAACTTGACCAGACTTAGCGTTTTTAACAGCTGTAGCAACATCAGGAGTTACAGTGCCAACTTTAGGGTTAGGCATTAAACCACGTGGGCCTAAGATAGTACCTAATTGACCTACAACGCGCATTGCGTCTGGAGAAGCGATAACTACGTCAAAGTCCATCTCGCCGCCTTTAACAGCTGCAGCTAGATCGTCCATACCAACGATGTCTGCACCAGCTTCTTTAGCAGCTTCAGCGTTTGCACCTTGAGTGAAAACAGCAACGCGAACAGTGCGACCAGTACCGTGTGGTAATACAGTAGCACCACGAACGTTTTGGTCAGAACGACGTGGGTCAACACCTAGGTTAACAGCAACGTCTACACTTTCAGTGAACTTAGCAGTAGCTAACTCTTTTAAAAGAGTAACAGCTTCGTTGATTTCGTAAGCTTTTAGTGAATCAGTTTTTTCACGGATAAGCTTCATACGCTTAGTTAATTTAGCCATTATTCTTATCCTTCTACGTTCAGACCCATTGCACGAGCAGAACCGGCAATAGATTTAACATTAGCTTCTAAATCAGCACCAGTTAGATCTGGTTGCTTAGTAGCAACGATTTCTTCTAACTGAGCACGAGTTACTGTGCCACACTTTTCAGTGTTTGGACGGCCAGAACCTGATTTAATACCAGCAGCTTTCTTAAGAAGGTAAGCAGCAGGTGGAGTCTTAGTTTCGAACGTGAAAGAACGATCACTGTATACAGTGATAACTACAGGTACTGGAGCACCCTTGTCTAAAGAATCTGTAGCTGCGTTGAACGCTTTACAGAATTCCATGATGTTCACACCGTGTTGACCTAGAGCAGGACCTACCGGTGGCGACGGGTTAGCTGCACCTGCAGCAACCTGTAGCTTGATATAAGCTTCGACTTTTTTAGCCATTTTTCATATTTCCTATTATGGGTTCAAACACATACTAGTGACTCACAATGAGTCATTTTCAGCTCCCCGTTAATTTAAGGGCGGCGAATTATAGCGATAATCTGTCGCCCTGCCAAGCAAATTGCTACTTATTTAATCAATAATAATTAAACTTGTGAGCAACCTACTTTAAACTTTTTATTCTATTAGAACGTTTGAGCTAAGTTATAAGGCTTTAGTACAAGTTAAAAGCGCGGAGCTACTCCTGTAAGTGAGCACTTTTAACGCCGTAACTAAGTCTTATAACAACGCTACTGGGCGTCCTTCTCGATTTGAGAGAATTCTAGGTCTACTGGAGTAGAACGACCGAAGATAAGAACAGATACCTTCACGCGGCTCTTCTCGTAATCCACTTCTTCAACAGTCGCGTTAAAATCAGCAAATGGACCATCGATAACGCGAACGATTTCGCCTGGCTCGAATAACGTGCTTGGCTTCGGAGAATCTGCCGAATCTTCAAGACGTTGTAAAATGCGCTCAGCTTCTTTAGAAGAAATCGGTGCAGGACGGTCACTAGTACCGCCGATGAAGCCCATAACGCGTGGAACGTTTTTCACTAAATGCCAGCTGTCTTCGTTCATCACCATTTTCACTAGTACGTAACCAGGGAAGAACTTGCGCGTGCTCTTAGTTTTCTTACCAGACTTCATTGAAACTACTTCTTCAGTAGGAACAAGGATTTCTTCGAATAAATCTTCCATGCCATGAATAGCTACATGCTCAATCATGGTCTTTTGTACACGTTGCTCATAGCCTGAAAAAGCTTGTACAACGTACCATCTGAATTTTGGTTTTTCTTCTGACATAATCTTAAACCTCGATGCCTGTGATAAAGCCGACGATTCTCACTAACAAACCATCCATACCCCAAAGTACTAATGCCATTACACCAGTAGCCGCTAAAACAATAAGCGTTGTTTGAGTAGCTTCTTTGCGCGTTGGCCAAACCACTTTGCGAATTTCAAGGCGAGATTCTTTGGCGAAAGCAACAGCTTCGCGCCCTTTTTCAGTTTGTGCTGCCACAAAAAGTGCAACACCGATAGCAGCCACTACGCCTAGTGCGCGATACAGCACAGATACTTCTTCGCCGTACATGTAGTTACCAACAACGGCACCCGCTAATAGACCGATAACAAGGATCCATTTGACTAGATCCATCGATCCGCTCTGATTTTCAGTATTTGTTGCGTTCATTTACCACTATCCTAATAGTTGTACTTAAACAACCTGCGTCGCAGTTTGTTTTCTTACATAAAATCTTACGTTGAAACCATAAATTAAGCCCTGTTAAAAACAGGGCTTACAAAATTTAGCGCGTTATTGTAATTTGAACCTATCGATATAGCAAGACGTTAACAAGGCGATCCCCAGTTTAATTGGGAACAAGATCAAAAATTACCACTTAGTACGGAAAAATTATTGTCATTTTTACATCGCTAAACAGCCTTAACCATGACTATAATAATACGTTAGATAACAAAAGGACATTTCGTGAGCGCGGATAGCATACCAATGATGAGGCTAATTAAAGCCCCCATTGCCACTGTTATATTAGTATCAATTTGGTTTGTGTTAACCAGCATTTCTTTTTGCTGGAATCAGTTGATCATTACGCAATCCACTGAAAAATCGTTTCAAGCGAAAGGCGTTGGTGGTAAACGATTAGTTGAAATTCTCCTCAACTGGACCACACAACACGAACAAATCTACGTCCCCATCTCCGAACATACGCCAGAAAATCCTTACCTCAATACAGATCATAAAATTATTACCCGAGACGACGGCAAAGTTTTCACACAGATATCAGTGGGACGCATGCTTGAACAACTCAACGAATCTTTTTTCGATCCGTCGTTTTCACTTTCACTAATTAGCCTCAAGCCGATGGATCCTGATAATCTGGTTAAAGACTGGCAAAAACAGATCTTGGAAAACAAGATTGGTCCCAATCGAGATTTTCAAAAAATCATCGGTAACAAGTTCCACTACTTTAGTTCATTTGTTGCCAACGATAGTTGTTTCTCATGCCATCAAAAATCACAATTAGAGCCCAACAATACACTGGGCGGCCTTGTTATTTCATACGATATCAGTGAAATCCTCGAACAAGAGAAACCCTTGCACCGCCAAAATTTATTTATTCACGTTGCGATTTTCTTATTAATGACCTCTATTAGCCTGCTATCGCTAAAAGGGATCCGAAGGTTAGTTAAACAATTAGAATTTGAGAAAGCCAATCGCGATCTCATCATCGAAGATCGGACAAGGGTGTTAAAAGAAGAGATTCAACAACACAAAGAAGCGCGTAATGCGCTACAACGTTTTGCAACGCATGATCCACTCACTGGCATTCGCAATCGTCGTCATCTGCTTGAAGCGCTAAAAAACGAACTCAAACGATATCAACGATACAAAAGCGATTTTTCACTGCTGCTAATTGATTTAGACCATTTTAGGCAAATCAATGATAAATACGGGAATGAATGTGGCGATATAGTGCTTAAAGCCTTTGCCGAATCGGTGAAGGAAACGCTGCGTGAGAGTGATACTTTTGCCCGCTACGATGGTGAAGAGTTTGCCATCATTGCCACCAACACTAAGTTAGATTCAGCCCTGCGCTTTGCCGAAAAACTGGTAAAACACGTAAGCGAGCAAACAGTAAACTACAAAGGATATGATATTGCGCTGTCCGTCAGTATCGGTGTAACAGCGCCTTCAGTACTTCCTAAACTCAGTAGTGAACAGCTACTCACAAGTGCCGATGATGTGCTTAACATCGCTAAAGCACAGGGACGAAACTGCGCGGTCCGTGCGCAGTAAGGCTAGTTGCAAATCAGTCTCGCTTGTTTGCGCAATCGATGCAGTATTGGGTAAATGGAAGGATTTCCAAACGGGATGGATTAATGTTTTGACCGCAGTCATCGCAATACTCATATTCGCCCAGTTTAATGCGATGTAATGCACCATTGACCAAATTGAGTTCACGCCTAACTTCATTACCGAGCGCGTCTAACACCTCGTCATTTTCTCGCTCTTGTGCTTGTTCATTCCAGTCCGCGTTAGCCGCTTTTGTTACATTTTCTTTGATACTGGCGAGCTTGTCATTGAGCTCGTTTTGCATCACTTTCAAACGCGATTCAAATTGAGTTATTGATGTCATAAACGCACTCCTAAATAACGTCCCCTAAACTTTAAGTTTAGACGAAATTATTAAAGCGCGTTGGTTAACTATCTAATACGATATCGGCCCATGGTAAACGGAGGTTGCCACACACCACAAAATTTGGATTAGCAAGCGTCTCACGCTCATTATAGGTTAAGCGGTTAATTGACAGATCAAAAATATCACCACCAGCCTCCGCGACAATACAATGTGCAGCCCCCGTATCCCATTCGCCTGTTGGGCCAATGCGCATATAGATATCAGCGCCGCCTTGCGCCACTAAACACGCTTTAAGGGTCGCACTCCCCATTGCAATATACTCATAGGTAAAAGACTCACTGAGTCGAGATTCAACCAACGCTTTGGCTTGGCGAAGACTCACGGCGATACGAACAGTTTCTCGTGGCGTAGTATCAACTTTAATTGGCGACAAGCCTTCACTATCGCGACGAAATGCACCTTCGCCCTTTATAGCAAAGTAGCAGCGATCGTGAATTGGCGCGTATATCACACCTATGGTCGGTATGTGGTTGACAACAAGTGCGATGGCAACAGCAAAGTCGCCACTGCCAGCGACAAACTCTTGGGTGCCATCGAGGGGATCGATAAGCCAGTATCGTTGCCAATTGCGACGCTCTTTAATCGCTTCTTTGTCTGACTCTTCTGAAACTATGGGAATGTTTGGTGTTAATGATTGCAACGCCGAGACAATTACTTCATTGGCGGCATAGTCGGCGCTAGTGACAGGGGATTCGTCATCTTTGGTGAAGGTTTCAAATTGCCCTTGCTCATAGATGCGCTTAATTTCACCACCAGCATCACGGGCGATTTGCTCAACCGCTAAGGTTAACTCGGTTAAATCCATCACATCCCCTTATCATTTTATTAGCTACTGAGTGCTAGCAGGCGATCGGTCATTAGTAGTCCTGCAACACAACGACCATCAGTAAAATCCTCATGTGCCAATAGCTCATCAACTTGATTTGCCGGCCACTTTATCACTTCAAGCTCTTCTGGCTCATCGCCTTCGAGTCTCTCTTTATAAAGATCTTGCGCGATAAACACGTGCATGGTCGAACCAAAATAAGTTGGCGCCATCGCCAGCGGTTTTAACGCAGTAAACTTTTTCGCACCATATCCAATTTCTTCTTTAAGCTCGCGGTTGGCCGCTTGCTCTGGTGTTTCACCGGGATCAATTAGCCCCTTGGGAAAGCCTAGTTCATAGCGATGTGTGCCACAAGCATATTCTTTAATAAGTAATAGCGTTTTCTCATCGAGAAAAGGAATGACCATAACTGCACCACGACCACTACTCTTCATGCGTTCGTATTCACGCTCAACACCATTAGAAAATCGAAGAGATACTTGCTCAATGGTAAACAACCGGCTTTGTGCCGCCGTAGTCACAGACAAGATTTTCGGTAATTTTGACTCACTCATCACACTCTCCGATAACTACAGTTTGCCACTGTATTTAAACACGTACTGCCCTTGGCTATTTGGCGAACCAGAGAATTTCAACACATTGAGGTAATCCTGCGATGCATCTGCTGGCGGTAGCACTCTCGCATTCAAGTTGTATTGTCGTGCTTTGTTTAACTGTATATCACCATCGATTCCCAAGCTATTACTCGAAGGTTGCATAACTGCGGTCATTACACCATTTGGACAACTGAGTTTGGCAGACACGTTCGCCACAGCAAGTTGACCAAAAGCGCTCTTAATCAAAAGATCATCGGCTTTAATCACGCCATCAAGTGTTTTACACCATGGCTGATCTTGCTGATAAGTCGCAATGTTTAAATTCACTCGACCTGTACTCGTTAATCCATAAGGCAACGGAAAGCTTTGTAATAACGGGGCCAATGATGTCTTAATGGACAAATTATGCGCCGCTAAACCCTCGTTATTAAATGCGAGCTGGCCACTCGCTCGAATCGCGCTCCGCGGTTTACCCGCTTTGAAGTCCACTGAAATCGTGCCCGTAAAAATTGAAAGTGGCGATAACTCCCATTTCACATTATCAAGTACCACGCCTTGATAGGTTAGTGACGATAGGTTGCCTTGCCACACAGTGCCAGTAACATTTCCAAGAGCCACTTGTGGTGGCATAAGATTCTTTTGCTCAAGGTGCGAGGTAACAAAGCGTGCTGGCAATAAAGCCAACATAAACACCATGTAAATCAATACTAAAACAAAGGCGATTTTTAACTTTTTAAGCATCTTACTGACTCACCACCAAACGTGTTTTGACATATCCCGATTGAGCATCGGCACGAATATCTGCAATTTCAATGGTAAGTCCTTGCTTGAGCTGTAGCGCCTGCACCCATTGTAAAATGCTGTTGAATGGCGCTTTATCGATCATCACCTGCATTTTCTTGTTTTGAGGCTGTAAACGATTAATGGTAATTTTGTATTGGCGCGCAGAGCGATTAATACGTTGTTCAATGGAGCCACTGGCCGATGCTGACACACCACCTTTGGCGCGCAATTGAACTATCTTAGCCGCATTCGTTTCCACCCAGCTTAATAATTGTTGATTACGCTTTACGCTTAATTCAGCGCGAGCTACGCGCTCTTGCAGTGGCTGAATCAAGGCGAAAAAGACAATTGCGATAATCACCACGCCTAACATTGCCAAAATAAGGCGTTGTTCGCGTTGTGCTAAACCGTTAAACCAATCCTTCATAACTACCCCTTAACCACTAGCGAGCCATTGACCTTGCTACCATTGTTATTCATGGCACCTGTTGTCACTGTATATTGTTGCTCTAACAAGCCTTTAAATTTCTCAAAGTCCTGATACGAATTCGCCTCAGCCTGCAATCTCAATTCATTGCGACGTTGATCAAATTTGATGTTGCTCGGTTTAACGCTAGGCACCGAGTTAAAAGCGCTATTCATGGTCTCTAACATCGCAAAGAGTTCATTACTGCCACCGCCACCGGCGAGCTGATTTAGTTCTTGCTGCATCCGCGATTTGAGTTTAATGACCTTGCGAACATTAGGGTTGAGTTTGCGATAGATATCTTCAGTTTGCTGTTTAAGCTGCGCTTGTTGCTGCTCAAGTTGATTGACGCGAATAAATTGTTCAACGAAAAATAACACCACCAACAGAGACGCCGCAACAGCAACGCCGCGCCACACCTTCCATTGCGTATTGCTTTTTTTGTTTTGTGCAAATTCACCAACGAGCAAATTCAACGGCAATTTAACCAACGACATTGCCAGTTGCTGCATTGGCAACATTAATGGCTGTGGATGCCACTGATGAGACTCAAGTTGATTCTGCTGCGCTATGTCGTAATGCTCCAGCGTCAAAGTCTCTTCCTCGCCGCTAAGCATGGTTAAGGTAACCTCTAGCCACTGTTCGTTAATACACAGACCGTGATTCGCATTTAGACGCAGTAGTATTTGCTCGTCAAACTGCAGCGCACTGATATTGCTATCATCTTTAGCTAGCGGCACCGCTAAATAATCCGGCGTAAACTGCGTCACGCTAATTTCAGCCTCAGCAAACCAATCGAGCCAATTGGCTAGCTTGCTTTTCTCACACACATAAACGCTTTGACGGTTGTCATTAACATTGCCATACACGAAATGTAGCGCATCAATATCACTGGCCAGCTCATCTTCAAGCATAAATGGAATAGCCGCAATTGCTTGGCGGCGATTACTCTTTGGCACTTCCACTTCAAAATAGCTAATGTCACTGCCAGGTACCAACACCTGGACATTAACATTGGCAACCTGTCCAGCAAGTTGCGTTAATTCACTGGCACTATTTAACGATCCAGAGCCAATAACCTCTTGCGCCTTGTCGTTATAGTGGAGCCAATGGATAGCGTCCTCTGCATTACTGCCTAAACGTATTATTAAACGTTCACTCACCTAAAAATTCCTCATGATCTATTTATCATTGCCTATTTGCCGTGAGACCACATGCAGTTTGCCACCGTTGTCTCGGTGATACACGCTATTGAGTGTAAAACTCTGATCTTCCACCGTATAAGTCAATGTCGCCTTAAAGTCTTGGCTTTTTATATCAAATTGTTCTTTGAGTTTGTCATCCAGCTTACCCATGCTGGTGATCTCTGGGCTATTAAAAAAATCATCAACCGATTTAAACCCTTCTGGATCACGACTGCTAAGGAGCGATTTAGCATCTTCAACAGTCATCTTGTTTTCAAACATCGCCACCAGCAATTGAGCGTGCTCTTCTTTAATCGTATTAACGTTAAGCTTATTTTCTGTATTTGGCAGCGCGCATAAATACGGAGCCACTTCACGATATATCGCCGGCGTCATGCCTTCGATAGCCAATAACTCGCTAATATCCCCTATTGGGCTGTTAGCGGTTATGTAAGGCACGGGACGACTGGAATAAGTCTCATCTTCTGCCCCGAAATTCCCCGTGATGCGACTGTCTTCGTCCACCCAATCAGCAATGGTATACGAAAGTACTTCCGCAACGTAATCTTCAATTTCTAATTGTCTTAACAATACTTCAAATTGGCGCTGTGGCAGGCTTCTTTGTTGTTGCTGGTTGTCTTCTTTTTTAGCGCCTAATGCATTGACATTAAAACAGCTATGTAAATCTCTAACTTCTCCAGACAAGGCGCCATCACTTAACGGAAACACCATGCCCTCACGCGCCCATAACTGCGACAAGTGAACCTTTTGCGGATCGTCCTTATGGTCTTCTTCTAGCACATTAAATACTAACTGTTCACCCGCCATTGCCGACCACAAGCCCTGCTGATCGGCTTGCATATTAATGCTGCGCCCCATTAGCAATTGCAGTCGTCCTGTCATGTTAGCCGCTAGGATCACCACTATGGCCACCACCAGCAATACAGTAATTAATGCAACACCGCGTTGGCGCTTAAATCCATGATTCACTAATGTTGCCATCAAGGATTACCACCTTGCGCCGTTTGAGCAACTGGGCCACCGGGCACTAAAAATTGCCAGCGAATATCACCAAAAGCCTCAGTCGTAATATCTAATGCTATGCCTTTAGGCAGCGTTGGCTTTTGCCATTCTTTTTGCCACTTCTTGGCATCAAAATATTCAATTTTAAAACCAGTAACCCCTTCGATTAGAGTGGTTACTTCCGGCTCGACACCCGCAGCTTGGTCGGGGTAGAGAAAGTGTAAGCGTTCTAGCTTGCCATCTCTCACCCGGTAGCCGACGCCTTGTAAATTGCTGCGAGGGAACATCTGCGCTGGATTTCGCCAGCCTTTACGGGTAAATACGATGCCATCCTCATCGCTTTCAAGCACGTTTTCACCCGCAAAAATATAGCGTTTTTGTGGCTTACCACCGTTTACTCGCACGCTTCGCGTCGCCATTTGCAACATATCACGCTGAATTGTCTGGTAGGTACGCTGCAATAGCGTAATGCGTTTATCTGCCTTTTGCGATGCTTGATCGCTGTCAATCACCGATGACACTACCTGTGCCGATGCAACACCAATGATGGCGACAATGGCCATTGCAATAAGTACTTCAATTAACGTGAAACCATTTTTTTTCATGATTTCGCCACCATATAAGTGGTAAGTTCAGCCAGTGCATATTCGCCTTTTTCTTCACTGAGAATTCGAATAGTCACTGCCCTAAATTTCGGATCTGGCGTTTTCACTACCTTCTGTTGCCAATACCAAGTGACATTGGCCATCTCAACATTGCCTTTCTTTTCACCAAGCTGTGGAAACTTATCTTCTAGTGATAGTTGAGTGAGATGATTATTAGCCACCCACAACGCCATGTTTTTTTGTTCGAGATAGGTCAAACTGCGAATGTGTTCACCGGCCGCATTAACAATAGCCAAAGCAGCAACAGCAAAAATCGCTAAGGCAGCCATCACTTCGATTAGGGTTAAACCACGTTGGCGCTTAAAGGCTCGATTGTTATTCATAAGATTCCTCATCATTGGAATCTAATACCGTCAACAGGCCCAGCGTATTTGCTTTAACAACGGCAAAATATTCTGCATCGCTGGTTTCTAAGTTAAAGACCTTTTCAGGATCTACAGCAAACGTCAGTCGAAATGGCGTCATTTCGCCAGAAGATAGAATAAGTAATTGCGGGATATGTGGTTTTTCTTTTTCATCTTGTTCTTGGTCAACTTCGCGTTCGGTAAACAGCGCACTCGATGAAAAGTCTTCTTGATCGGGTAACCATCTAAAGCCTTCAACTTCAGCTTCTAAAAAGATGTCTTGTAGCTCTTGTTCTTGCAGTAACTCGTCTTGCGCCGGTTGCCAGCGCTGTTCGACTAATTCAACAAAATGATATTTATCTCGCGCGAATACCACGCCGTAATCACGCCCCGATAGCACAGCTTGATCAAGGGCAATATTCGATAATGCCGCCATTTTCAGCGCGGCGCGTTTCACTTGCTCTTTGTGGCTATTGCCGCTAACCGACATCACTACAAAGCTAGTTGCTAGCCCCATAATAAGCACAACAATAAGGACCTCGATTAGGGTGAAGCCTTGTTGTCTAGTTGCTGAAATAGGGGCGCGATTCACAATGAACTACTTATTGCTCTTGTGGCTTGTCGTGCATGTTCCAGTTACCGATATCATCATCAGTACCTTCTTCACCGTCAGGACCCGCTGAGTAAATGTCGATTTTGCCGTTCTCACCAGGGCTTAACATGTAGTATTCATTGCCCCAAGGATCGTTAAATAAACGGTCAACATAACCTTCATCGCTAAAATTACGCGGGATAGGATCGATTGTTGGCTTATTCACTAACGCTTCCAAACCTTGATCTGTCGTTGGATAACTGCCGTTGTCCAAACGGTAACGCTTAAGCGCCGCTTCGTATTGGCCAATATCAGAACGTACTTTTTGGAAGTCAGCCTTTTCTTTACTGCCAAATACACTAGGAACTACCATCGCGCCTAGCAGGCCTAAAATAACGATAACTACCATTAATTCAATAAGCGTAAAACCGCCTTGTTTTTGCTTGTTGTTTTTCATAATACTCTCTCTTACTAACATTTAATACTAAGCCCCGACTAACGAGTTTAGTGCCAAAATTGGCTGTAAAATCGCAATCACGATAAAAAATACAATGACTGCCATAGTCACAACGATTGCCGGAGTAAAAATACCCAAGGCGATATTAGCCGTTGCTTCAAATTCTCGATCTTGGTTGTCAGCGGCGCGGCCGAGCATTTGCTCAAGCTCACCACTTTTTTCACCTGATGCAATCATATGGAGCATCATCGGTGGAAATAGTTTCGTTTGGGTCAACGACGCGCGCAGGCTTGAACCCTCACGAACATAATTTGCTGCATCTAAAATTGCCGCTCGCATGTGTTGATTTGCCAATACCTCAGCGGAAATTTTCATACTTTCGAGTAATGGCACACTCGAAGACGTTAAGATACTTAACGTTCGAGCAAAGCGGGCGGTGTTAACACCACGAGACACTTTACCAATCACCGCCATACTAAGAATGCGTTTGTGAACTTTAAGCTCAAATGCTTCATTTTTGAGGCGCTGTTTAAACAAAACAATACCAACAATAATCAAACCGACGATTATCAAACCATAGTCGCGGACAAAATCACTTAAGGTAATTAACAGCTGAGTCGCCCAAGGCAAATCCTGTGACATGTGATCGAACTGCTGCACCACTTGTGGCACCACCAGCGCCAGTAATAATGCAATAACGCCAATAGCAACTGTAGTTAACATGACAGGATAAATCATCGCCTGCATTAACTTGCTGCGCATTGCTTGGCGCTGCTCAGTGTAATCGGCCAGACGATTTAATACGGTATCGAGATGACCCGATTTTTCCCCCGCAGCCACCATCGCCGTGTAAAGTTTTTCAAATACATCGGGATATTCAGCCATCGAATCGGCAAGGCTATATCCTTCTACTACGCGACTACGCACCGCCATCACAATAGATTTAACTTTGGCTTCTTCACATTGCTCAGCCACGGCTTGCAGACTTTCTTCGATTGGTAAAGATGATTGAACTAAGGTAGCCAATTGACGTGTTACAAGGGCAAGATCAGCGGCGCTAATTTTTTTAGCAAACAAGCTGCTTTTCTTCTTAGTCGTCACGCTAGCCACTTGATTTACTTCAAGCGGCATCAAACCTTTATCGCGCAATTGCTGGCGAATTTGACGCGACGAGTCAGCCTCTAATACGCCCTTTAGCTGCTTTCCTTGCTTGTTTAGCGCTTTGTACTCAAATGCTGCCACGCTATTCTTCCCTTGTTACTCGTAATACTTCTTCAAGCGTTGTAATACCCGCTAGCACTTTAGATACACCGTCGCCGCGAATACCTGCACTCACGGTACGCGCCTGACGCTCGATTTCAGATTCACTGGCGCCGTTGTGGATCATTTCGCGCACCACATCATCAACTTCAAGTAACTCGTGAATACCAGTACGGCCTTTATAGCCCGTGTAGTTACATGATTCACAACCTTTCGGTCGATAAATAATGGTTGGCTCTGATTTACCCAATAAAGCTAATTCTGCTTCATCGGCATGGTGCTCTTCGCGACAGTCTTCACATAAAGTACGCACAAGACGCTGCGCTAACACACCTAGTAAACTCGAAGATAATAAGAAGGTTTCAACACCCATATCTTGCAGACGCGTTACTGCGCCAACAGCTGTGTTAGTATGCAGCGTCGACATCACTAAGTGACCGGTTAAACTGGCTTGTACTGCAATTTGCGCCGTTTCTAAATCACGGATCTCACCAATCATTACCACATCGGGATCCTGACGTAAGATAGCGCGCAGTCCACGCGCAAAAGTCATATCAACCTTGGCATTCACCTGTGTTTGACCAATACCATCGATGTTGTACTCGATAGGATCTTCAACAGTCAGAATATTACGATCTTTACTGTTTAAATCAGTTAGACCAGCATACAAGGTGGTACTCTTACCTGAGCCTGTTGGGCCGGTAACAAGGATAATTCCGTGTGGACGGTGAATAAGATGGTTAAAGCGCTCACGCACGCTTTCAGTCATCCCGAGATCTTTGAGGTTTAAACGCGCTTGGTTCTTATCGAGTAAACGCAATACCACACGTTCACCATGACTCGACGGCATTGTCGATACACGCACATCAACACCGCGACCGGCAATGCGCAGCGAAATACGACCATCTTGTGGCACACGCTTTTCAGCGATATCTAGACGCGCCATAACCTTAATACGAGAAACCAATAGAGAAGCCAATTTGCGATTAGGCTTTAGCACTTCACGCAGAATACCATCAACGCGAAAACGAATAGTCAGCTGCTTTTCGAAAGTCTCAATGTGAACATCACTGGCACCTTCTTTAATGGCTTCACTAAGCGTTGCGTTAATCAGTTTGATGATCGGCGCATCGTCTTCCGACTCAAGTAAATCTTGAGTTTCGGTTAGCTCGTCGGCCAGGGTAAAGAGGTCAACGTCATTACCGAGATCTTCAACTAACTGCTGAGTCTGTGAAGTATCGTGTTGATACTTGATCGTTAAATCACGCTCAAAATCATCAGAAGAGAGTTTAATCAATTGCGCGTCATGACCCACAAAACGCCGTGCTTCCATTAAGCCAGCTAATTCTGTTGCATCACTATAGTAAATAGCAGTGCGTTCTTCTTCGCGCTCAAGCAACACTTGATGACGCTTAGCGAACGCAAAACTAAATTCGCCAGCACTTACAATCTCATCAGCTTGCTCGACAACGTCTTGCTCATTGGCATCTACCGCTTCGATGAGTTCTGCGTCTTCTCGCACGTCATTATTCATCGTTTTTCTCTGTAGGCTTACCAGTCATCTTTTCGTTGTGCTCATCAACAAAGTCTTGCAATGATTTTGGCAACTTAATATCAGCAGGATCTTCGTTAATTACTGGCTGGTCGGTAAACGGCATTAATGAAATACCATCTTCTCGTTGAGACAGTTGCTCGGCACGGATCATATTGTATTTTCTAGAGCTTAATTGCTGCATAGTTGCGGCATCTCGAATAATTGTCGGCTTAATGAAAATCATTAGGTTACGTTTATTCTTACTACTCTTAGTCGAGCGAAATAGATGCCCTAACACAGGAATATCGCCCAGTAGCGGTACTTTAGATTCTGTTTCTTGCACGTCTTCATCAATCAAACCGCCAATAACTACGATTTGACCATCATCAACCATTACAGTTGTGGTTACTGAACGTTTTGAGAAAATAACATCAACTGCAGTACCAGCAGTGCCGCCTTTAACGCCAGAAACTTCTTGTTCAATCTTAAGTTGTACCGCATCACCTTCGTTGATTTGTGGTGTTACTTTAAGTTTGATACCAACTTCTTTACGCTCAATAGTTTGGAATGGATTACTATTGTTATTGCTTGCCGCTGAGCCCGTAATTACCGGCACTTCTTCACCAACTACAAAGTCTGCTTCTTGGTTATCAAGCGTCGTAATGTTCGGGGTTGCTAAAATATTAGAGGTTGAAGCCGCACTAACCGCTTGAATAACCGCGCCCCAATCGCCTTTTACAAAACCAGCCAGTGCACCGTTTACGCCGCCTAGAACATTTTGCAGTAAGGTGTAATCACCACGCTGTACGACTTCTTTATTTACCGTCTCACCACCATTCGCATCACGAACGGTAGAGCCTGGAACGGTTTCATCGCGAGCCGCAATAGCACCAGCAGCAATCTGGCTAACGCCTGCACCACCATTATTAAATTGGATCATGCCGCCATCAGCACTTGCCCATTGCACGCCCAAATCGATACCGTCGCCTTCACTAACCTCAACGATAATAGCTTCTACATTGATTTGCGCACGGCGGAAATCAAGTTGACGAATAACGCCTTCTAAACTGCGCATGACATCTGGTTGAGCGGTGATTACCAACGAGTTAGTATCTTCATGCGCTTGAATGTTGACGTCACGCTTGGAGTTTTTAGATTTTGATTTACTCGAAGAAGTGCCATTCTTTATTGAATCAGCAACGCCAGTTAATACTTTCACCACCTCTTTTGCTTGAGCATAACGCAGGTGAACAACCTTGGTATTACCCGAACTTTCTTGTTCATTATCAAGTCGCTTAACAAGAGATACAGCACGATCCCGCGCGCGTTTTTCACCACTCACTACCACACTATTAGTACGCTCGTCGGCGACTAATTTCGGGGTAAGTTGATTGGCAGATTTAGATTTACTGCCACCAGTATTGGTAATAATGGTTTCAATAATGCGTACTAGCTCAGGTGCAGAAGCGTATTTTAGTTTAACGATAGAAACTTCTTGGTCACCTTGCTTATCAACGCGGCGGATCATTTCCACAATGCGATTCACTTTTGACGCACGGCCAGTCAGCATAATCACGTTAGAAGCATCATGCGCGACGATATTACCACCGCCGCTGTTATCATTTAGCTGACGCAAGATAGGGGTGAGATCACGAACAGGCACGTTATATACAGGCACAATACGCGTTACCATTTCATCGCCAACACCTGTGTCATTAGGGCCAATCACTGGAATGGCAGATGATTTCGCTTCTTTGTCTTTAATAATTTTGAGAATGTTGTTATCCATCTCAACCACAGCATAGCCATAAACCTCTAACACGCTTAAGAAGAATTGGTAGTACTGCTCTTCGTTAAAGGTCTCGTAGCTACGAACGTTAATTTTACCGCGTACATTTGGCTCAATAATGATAGTTTTATTCAGTGCGCGACCAACAGTATTAATGAACTCATTAATATCGGTGCCTTTGAAGCTAGCTGAATACTGGCTCGCAATAGTAGTTGCTGGCAGTGCCATTAAACTCGCCATTAACATAGCGGCTGCACATTTATTCGGTGAGAAAAAGCGTCTCTTTCCAGACATGTTATTATTTCCTTGGCGATGCATTGCTATGGCAATGCAAATTCTATATCGGTTAACTGACCATCGCGCTCAACGGTGATCATAATATTATTCATGTTGCGCAATTCACTCATCACGCGAATCGACTGTGTTGGATCAGATAAATCGTATCCATTAATAGCAACGGCAAGATCTCGCGGTTTTAAACCAGAAGCGCGGAACAGCTCAGGATTGCGACCTGGGTTTAATCGATAACCCTTCACTTTTCCGTTAGTGCTCACAGGGCTAATGGCTATGTAGTCCATGATTTTTCCAGGATCTGCCAAAATTTCTTGTCGCGTTTTCGAAAACTTACTACCCAATTGTTTCTTCGGGCCAGCTGATAGTTGTTTACGATTAGTTTGAGTTGCTGGCTTAGGCTTCGAATAATCAAAACCGTCAAGCATTAGCGTTTCGTAACGACCATTGTTTTTAAGTATCACGCGATCGTGATGAATTTCAGCAATACTGGCACGCGATGATGGGACCTTCTGATTTATCACGTAAGTATCTTGTTTTGCTTGATACTCAATGATCGCCATCGATCGTTTCACATCGTTATTAGCTACCACGCCTGTCAGCGTCATATTGAGTGATGTCTTGGGCGCGTCAGTAATTTCTTGCTGTGGTTGCTCTTCAACTGGCTGAGCATTAGGTTTGCCAAACCAATGAAAGTTCGAAAAATTTATCGATGAAGTTGCGCTGCCGCCTTGGGTGACCGAAGGCGGCTGCCATGGAGCATGCGTAGAATTAGGAGTCAAAACCAACCAAGTCAATTTGGCCGCGTAATAAATCGCCAAGATAATCAAGATACTGGTGATTAAGGCAACAATTTTTGAAAGATTTTTCGTCGAATAGGCGATTATTTTATTTATAGTTAACATTAAATATCACAGTAAAATTACTAACTTAGCATAACGAAGAATCTGGATATGCGAATTATTATCAAAGACACAACACTATACTAAGTTATTGCCTGCGTCACAACCATTGAAATCGCTATCTATCGTCCCCAAATCAGCATAGAAAAAAAACACGAATTGTGTTAATTTTTGCGGAACTTTTTATGACGTAGGAACACCATGAATTTAGCTGAAAAATCATCTCTTTCTGTCCGATTAGATAAGTGGTTGTGGGCAGCTAGATTCTATAAAACACGTTCTATTGCCCGTGACATGATTCAGTCGGGTAAAGTGTCTTATAACAATCAACGCAGCAAGCCGAGTAAAATCGTCGAGGTTGGTGCAATGATTACCCTGCGTCAGGGAAATGAAGTGAAAGAAGTAGAAATTCTTCAGTTAAGTGACCAACGCCGTGGCGCTCCCATCGCACAAACGCTTTACGAAGAAACAGCGCAAAGTGTCACTAAACGACAGCAAAATGCCGAACTACGTAAACTTCATGCGCTCGATAATCCACATCCAGACAAGCGCCCAGACAAAAAGCAACGCCGAAAAATTATTCAATTTAAAAACCAGTAGTTTTAAATAGCACCGGAACACTATGAACGATCAATTAAACCGTTATCTATTTGATAACGTCCACGTACGTGGCGAACTTGCGCAAGTCTCTAACACTTATCGCGAAATCATTAACAATCACGACTACCCGGCAGCGGTGAATACATTGCTTGGCCAATTGCTAGCAGCAACATCAATGTTAACGGCATTGCTAAAATTTGAAGGAGATATCGCCGTTCAAATCCAAGGCGAAGGTCCAATTCCTGCGATGGTTGTCAATGGTAATGATCAACAAGAACTACGTGCAGTTGCCAATGTCACTGGTGAAGTAACCACTGATAAACTAACCGATTTGTTCAAAAAAGGTTACATGGTCATTACCATCACACCTAAGCAAGGTGAACGTTACCAAGGTATTGTTGCGGTAGATAAAGACACTATCGCGGAAGTACTAGAATCATACTTCGCCCAATCTGAGCAATTAAAAACTAACTTTTGGTTATTCGCTAACGAAGAAAACGCCGCAGGCATGATGCTGCAAGCCCTACCAGAAGAAAGCCAAGCAGATGATGACGGCTACGATAACCTGCATCAGCTTAGTGCGACCATTAAAGATGAAGAGTTATTTGAACTAGAGCCACAAGTAATCCTAACTCGTCTGTATCACCAAGAGGAAGTGCGCATCTTCGATCCTCAAGATGTTAGCTTCAACTGTACATGTTCTGTTGAACGCAGCGGTTCGGCAATTATTTCTATTGGCCGTGAAGAAGCAGAAGCAATTATTACTGAGCAAGGTAGTATCCAAATGCACTGTGATTACTGTAATACTAAATACGAATTTGGCAGTGAAGATGTTGCTCAATTGTTTCACGATCCATCAGAAAACAGCGACCAACTGCACTAATAAATTTACACTCAGTTAACAAACTATTAAATTTATCATCTCAATCTAAAAGCCTGATTTAAAAATCGGGCTTTTTTACGCCTTAAAATCACCAAAATGAAAGACTTTCACCTCGACTTTCATTAATTTTTTTCGAGTATGCTATCGAGCTCAAACCCAAGCCAAACAAGGCATTAGACTAATTACCTAAGCAGTGTAAAGCACTTAATGACATTTTTATTAAATACGTGGTTTAAATCACACCCTAAGATCCTGTACAATCGCGTCAGCCAAATGGCTAGATTACCAAACCTTGATGTAACCATTACATACAACTTACCACCCTTAGGAGCTAAAAAATGACCGTCGCCACAGCTGGTAACAATACCACTATCGATTTAACTCAATATGGTATTAACGACGTCCAAGAGATTGTTTACAACCCTTCTTACGATCAACTGTTTGAAGAAGAAACAAAAGCCACACTTTCTGGCTATGATAAAGGCGTAGTGACGCAATCGGGTGCAGTATCAGTAGATACAGGGATTTTTACTGGCCGTTCGCCAAAAGACAAATACATTGTTCGCGACGACGTAACGCGCGACACAGTATGGTGGTCAGATCAAGGTAAAAACGACAACAAACCAATGACTCCTGAAACTTGGGATTCACTAAAAGGTTTAGTTTCAACACAACTATCAGGCAAGCGCCTATTTGTTGTTGACACATTTTGTGGTGCCAATGAAGATACGCGCCTAAAAGTTCGCTTCATCACTGAGGTTGCATGGCAAGCTCACTTCGTTAAAAACATGTTCATCCGTCCATCAGAAGAAGAGTTAGAAACTTTCGTACCTGATTTTGTGGTAATGAACGGTGCAAAAACAACGAATCCAAACTGGAAAGAGCAGGGCTTAAATTCAGAGAACTTCGTTGCCTTTAACCTAACAGAGCGCATGCAGCTAATCGGCGGTACTTGGTACGGTGGCGAAATGAAGAAAGGTATGTTCTCAATGATGAACTACCTATTACCATTAAAAGGCATCGCCTCAATGCACTGTAGTGCTAACGTTGGTAAAGACGGTGACACAGCGGTATTCTTCGGACTATCTGGTACAGGTAAAACTACCCTATCAACAGATCCTAAGCGTCAATTAATCGGTGACGACGAGCACGGTTGGGATGACAACGGCGTATTTAACTTCGAAGGCGGTTGTTACGCGAAAACGATCAACCTAAGCGAAGAAAACGAACCAGATATCTACAATGCAATCCGTCGCGATGCGCTATTAGAAAACGTGACAGTAGATAGCGATGGTAAGATCGATTACGACGATAACTCAAAAACAGAGAACACTCGTGTTTCTTACCCAATCTACCACATCGATAACATCGTTAAGCCGGTATCAAAAGCAGGTCACGCTAAGAAAGTTATTTTCTTAACTGCTGATGCGTTCGGTGTATTACCACCAGTATCTAAATTAACGCCTGAGCAAACACGTTACTACTTCCTATCTGGTTTCACAGCGAAACTAGCAGGTACTGAGCGCGGTATTACCGAACCAACGCCAACATTCTCTTCGTGTTTCGGCGCGGCGTTCCTAACGCTTCACCCAACACAATATGCTGAAGTTTTAACTAAGCGTATGGAAGATGCAGGCGCTACTGCATACCTAGTAAACACTGGTTGGAACGGTACTGGCAAGCGTATCTCTATCAAAGCTACTCGCGCTATTATCGATGCGATCCTAGACGGCTCAATCGACAACGCTGAGTGTCAAACACTTCCTCACTTCAACCTAAGCGTTCCAACTAACGTTGAGGGTGTAGAAGGTGATATCCTGGATCCACGCGATACTTACCAAGATGCAGCCGAGTGGGAAGAAAAAGCTCAAGATCTTGCTAAGCGCTTCGTAAATAACTTCGAGAAATTCACTGATACTGAAGAAGGTAAATCATTAGTAGCAGCAGGCCCAAGCCTCTAATTAAAGCGATTAACTAGCTTCCAAAGCCGCCCTACAAAACGTAGTGGCGGCTTTTTTATTATCAGCACAACAGTGTTAAACTACTCATTAATGTTGCAAGAAGAAGTAATGATGACTGATTTAATTGAAAAGCCTGAAAAACCACTTGATGACGACTGCTGTGGCGGTGGCGCCTGCTGTCCATGTGTGTGGGACCATTTCTATGAACAGATGAGCCTCTATCGCAAACAACAACGTGCATTAGCCGCAGATGCAGAACAAACAGCTAAAAGCTCAGACACTGCCAAATAATCGCAAAACTAGCTACGGTTCCAATGCCCCACACTATGGAACGGATAATGTTGATATCAAACCAATACAGCACACAGTAAAGTACCCTCGCCACTAAATGTGTGACTCCCAAATAGATGACCACCTCATTTGTCGTGTTGGTCGCCATCGCCGTAGCCATCGCAACCCCAAAAATGATTAACGCTTCGAATGAATTCTGATGCGCAGCAAGTGCTCGTGCCCCAAAACCAGTGAGTTGTGATTGCTGCTGTCTAGGATGGCGATTGTCATACCCACCTTTTCGATGCATTGCAAGCGCTACTGGAATTTTCGCTAAAAATGGTAACAAGGTACTAATAAAAGTAATCAAAATAAGCGTGTTCATTATTTGCCCCACGTGTTAATTTTCGTCATAGTAAATAAAAAGTAAATTCAACACAAACACACACCATTTACTGAGGTAAAAATTGAAAGTTTTCACTTGCGTATTAGCCGTTGTATTGAGCTTAATACCCGCCCAATACTTATACGCAAAGACTAAAGCTTGGCCAGATCTTGGCTATATCAGCGATAGTTTTTTCGAAGTTGGCTTAGGATCAGAATACGGCGATAGCCCAAACCAAAACCTCAGAAAATGGAATACACCACTTAAAATCTACGTCGAACATCAAATTGGTGACAAACAGTTACACAACCAATTACTCAACGCTCACATAAAACAACTCAGAGACATTACGCAATTCGATATACAGCGTGTAAATAACAAGTCCGATGCAAATGTCTTTTATTACTTCACGCGACAATCAGCCCTATCAGAGCTCGTTGAAACTGAAGTAGGCGCATCAGCAGTTGAATACCTGCACGGTGCTATTTGCTTAGCGAACGTGAAAACCGATCGTAGTAATTTTATTACATCTGCCCACATCTTCATTCCAGTCGACCAAGCTCGGATGCATGGCAAACTCGTCGCCTGTATCGTAGAGGAACTCACCCAAGCATTAGGACTAATTCGAGACTCAGAATTAGTCTTCCCTTCGATCTTTAACGACAAAACAAGGAACGCACTGTTAACCGGCTTAGACGAGATTTTATTAAGACTCTTTAGCGAAAAACGCGTCAAGGCAGGTATGTCGAAACAAGAACTCAAACCTGTCATTGATGCCTTACTCAAGCAATACCAACGACAAGGGCTCATTTCAAGTGCTGAACTGCGTGTTCAACAAGGGGAGCTATACGAAATGCTCGGTTTCAAACGCAGAACGGCAGTGAGACCAACACGCACAATACGACAAAGTAAGCCACTCAACGCATTAGAAATGCTCAAGGCCGCTAACAACTAAAATTCCTGGACAGAGTTAAGTACCTGCGAAGAAGCAACTGTCACTCATTCTTCGAGCGAATAATACATTGAGTAATTATAGAAATGCGTAAGAGCGGCGTCCTACTCAGGTAAGCCGAGACCGTTAGTCCAGCGGACTAACGCAGCTCGGTTTACCAAGTTGGGGAAGCCCCACGCTGTGTTGTAGTATTTGTGAAAGAACCGTAACTATATTGCATGCCGAAGTCCCTTGAATAAGTTTCAAGGAAACGAGGTATGCCCAAGTTGATTCGCGAGCAACGATCGCTTGCCGACATGGATGTCGGTAGTAGAGCAACGCAAGAGCATGTTGCCGAGTTTCGGCGCTAAGTCGTTTCACAAACAGAAAACAAAAAAGCCGCTACATTTCTGCAGCGGCTTTCTCTAAATAGGTGACTGGCAATGTCCTACTCTCACATGGGGAAGCCCCACACTACCATCGGCGCTAAATCGTTTCACTACTGAGTTCGGAATGGGATCAGGTGGGACCAATTTGCTATGGTTACCAGTCTAATAAGTTACAATTTCGAAAACTGATAGTCTGTTCTTTACAACACAACAAGTATCTCGTTAATTTCTGAGACATCAAAACACATTAGGTGTTGTATGATTAAGCCTCACGGGTCATTAGTACGGGTTAGCTCAACGCCTCACAACGCTTACACACCCCGCCTATCAACGTCGTAGTCTCCGACGGCCCTTCAGTTGACTCTA